>NZ_JBEPEH010000014.1:0-263786 GCF_040300725.1 Dactylosporangium sp. NPDC000244 | reverse complement strand
GCCGATGCCGGCGGTGAGGGCGAGGCCGATGCCGAGCAGGCCGAGCATGAAGCCCCAGTTGGCGTACCAGGTGCCGGCGATGGTGTGGAAGAAGCCTTGCAGGGGGCCGGCGTCGACGTTGGCGAGGAAGCCCTTGGTGGGGCTGCCGCCGTTGATCCAGGCCTTGGCCGACGGGGTCGAGTAGCCGAGGCCGAGGAGCTTGTCGGCGAACGCCCAGAGGAAGACGAAGCCGGTCGCGTACCGCAGCACCGCCAGGCCGCGGGCCGCCGCCTTGGTCAGCATGCTCCCGGGGGCCTCGACCCGCTCGAGGTGGCTGGCTGCGGTGTGGTTGATGTGCGAGGTGCTCATGGCTCTCGGCCTCCTGCCGCGCTCTCTCTTTGACACCAACAGCGTCGCAAGAACGAGGCTCGGGCACCGGTGCCGAAGCGACCGACCCGGCGGGACCAACGGCCCCTCAGTGACCGGGACCCATGGGCAGCATCGCGGCGATCAGGTCGCGCAGCGGGCCGGCCAGGGCGTCGCGATCCGCGGACTGCAGCGGCTCCATCGCGCCGACCGAGCGCAGCAGCACGATGCCGAGCGAGGCGGCGAGGACCATCTGGGCGCGCAGCAGCACCTCCTCGTCGCCGGGTTCCCGCCCCGCGGCGGCCGCGAGCCGCTCGGCGGAGGTGCGCAGGACGCCGCGGCGGATCTCGTCGGCGCGCTCGTCGCCGGAGGAGCGCAGCAGCAGCGCCAGCTGGCCGGGCGCGCCCTCGGGCCCGATCCGCGCGGCCTGGTCGGCGATCACCAGGTGTACCTCCCGCAGCGGCACGTCCCCCGTCTCGCGCCGCAGCTCGTCGACCGCCGCGGTCAGGCAGGCCTCGAACAGCCCTTCCTTCGACACGAAGTACCGCGCGATGAGCGCCACATTGACGCCCGCGTCCTCGGCGATGTCCCGCAGCGTCGTGGTCCGGTACCCGTCCCGCGCGAACCGCGCCCGCGCGGCGTCGAGCAGCAGCGCGCGCGTCTTGGCGGCGTCCCGGCGTCGGTTCGGGGGCGCGGTCATCCGGATACGGTACCCGCTACCAGCAGCGCGGCCGGCTCAGCGTACGTCGTAGTGGGCGCGCCGGACGCGCAGGAGCCACCGCTCGACGACCTCCTCGTCGGGCTGGTCGGGCAGCGGGGAGCGGATCGCGTCGAAGCCGGCCTCGTACTCGGCCAGGGTGCGCCGGGCCAGGTCGATGTCGCCCGCGGCGACGCGCTCGCCGAAGTCGCGGAACGGCCGCGGGTCCTCCAGGCGGATCAGCAGCTCGCCGGTGCGGTACAGGTGCCGGCCCTGCCAGCACAGGCGCAGCAGGTGCCGGGCGTGCTTCGCGGTGCGGCGGGCGGTGTCGGAGCTGAACGTGCCGTCGCCGCGGTGCTCCAGGCGGCGGAACTGCTGGGTGGCGTACCCGAGGTAGGCATCGCGGATGCGCTTGGCCGACAGGAACGCGGTGCGGATGCCGATGAGTTCGTCGCCGAGTTCCGTGCGCACCTCGTAGAGCTCCGCGGGCAGCCACATGAGCTCGGACACCGTCGGGTTGCCGCCGAGTGCGAGGCGGCAGTACTTCGCGGCCTCGTGCCGGGTCACGTCGGGCGCCTTGCTCACGCGGCTCTCGGCCGGCGTGTGCAGCCCGAGCAGCCGGATCGTCGGCGCGGCGAACAGGCCGAGCCGGTCGACGTCGGAGTCCGGCCCGGCGAGCCCGTAGGCGGTCGACCCGACGATGCCCTGCAGCAGGTTGGCGTCATCCACGGCAACGGTATCCACGGCAACGGTATCCACGGCAACGGTATCCACGGCATCGGTATCCACGGCATCGGTATCCACGGCATCGATGCTCGCCGCACGGCGGCCCGCTGTCGCCCGAATTACGGCTGGTGCCCGAGCAGCGCCACGCACAGGCCGGTCAGGTGGTCGACGAGCGGCTCGGCGGGGTCGCGCATGTCGTGCCAGACCCAGTCGATCAGCACCTCGCTGATGCCGGCGATCAGCGCCAGGACCGTGCGCTCGTAGCGCACCGTGTCCGCGCGCAGTTTCGGCGCCAGGGGCGCGAGCACCCGGCCGAAGAGCTCCGCCTCCTCGCGCAGCACCCCGCGCCGGCGCAGCTCCATCCGGGGTGCGTTGATGTAGACGATCCGGGCGCGCTCGGGGTGCTCGGCCAGCAGCCGCACCAGCGCGGCCAGCATCGGGCGCAGCGCCGCGTAGAGGCCGTCCGCGCGGTGGGGCGCCGCGGCCGCGACCTCGGTCAGCAGCCAGCCGTTGACCTCGCGGTGCAGGGTGAGCACGAGCGCGTCGCGGTCGGCGAAGTGGTCGTAGAAGTACCGCTTCGAGACCTTGGCGAGGGTGCACACATCGGCGACGGTCACATCGTCGTAGTCCCGGCCCGCGAACAGCTGCACCGCCGCCGCCACGAGCCGCTCCCGCCGGTCCGCGGCCCGCTCCTCCCGGCTCTGCCCGCCGTAGGTCTCGCCGCGCCCGGACGGCCGTTCGGCCACCCGCCACCTCCACGTCGCCGCCCCCACCCGAATTCGGACACCGTACCCGAAGCTCGCCCGGGGTAATCCATCGGAGTTTTCGGTAAGTCGTGGCAACGTTTCCGTGGAAGTTTCACGCCGGCGGCGCGGTGCTCTCCCGCAGCACGAGCGACGTGGCGAGCTCGACCCGCGACGGCTCGACCGGCTGCCCGGCCGCGAGCCGCAGCACCATCTCGGCCGCGGCCCGCCCCATGCCCGCGAACGGCTGGCGCACGGTGGTCAGCGGCGGCCCGCACCAGCGCGCCACCTCCAGGTCGTCGAAGCCGACGACGCTGAGATCCTCGGGCACCCGCAGCCGCGCGCGGCGGGCCGCGTCGTACACCCCGAGCGCCTGCAGGTCGTTGCCGCACAGGATCGCCGTCGGGCGGTCCCGCCGGGCCAGCAGCTCGGCGCCGAGCGCGGCGCCGTCCTCGAACGCGAAGCGCCCGCTGCGCACCAGCCCGGGGTCCAGCGCCACGCCCGCCGTCTCCAGCGCGGCCCGCGCGGCCTCCAGCCGCGCCCGGGAGCACATGAACTGCGCCGGCCCGGTGATGAGGGCGATGCGCCGGTGCCCGAGGTCGAGCAGGTGCCGGGCCGCGGCGATCCCGCCGGACCAGTTCGTGGTGCCCACCGACGGGGTGTCGTGCACCGGCTCGCCGGTCGGGTCGAGCACCACGAGGGGCACGCCGCTGGCCGTGAGCTGCTGGTAGTACTGCCCGCGATAGGCCGAGTGCACCGCGATCACGCCGGTCGGGCGGCGCGCCAGCAGCAGGTCGGCGGTGCGGCGCCCGGCCCGCGGGGCGCGCCCCTGCAGGTCGGTGAAGCCGACGGTCAGGCCGCGGTCGCGCACGACCTCCTCGACCCCGCGCATGATCTCGACCGCGAGGTGGCTCTCCAGGCCGGAGAAGGCGACCTCGACGATCGGCAGCGCGCTGGTCGCGTCGGTGCGCCGGTACCCGTGCTCGCGCAGCAGCGCCTCGACGCGCTCGCGGGTGTCGACCGCGATGCCGGAGCGACCGTTCAGAACTTTCGAGACCGTCGGCGGCGACACCCCGGCCAGCCGCGCGATCGCGGCCACGGTCACCGCGCCCCGTGGCCGCCGCCCGCCCCTGGGCTCGGGATTCGTCTCGGTCATGCCCGCATGATAGGCCGCGCCCGGACGGCATTGACGAGCGTTGCCGGCGACCGTACGGTGTGGAAACGTTTCCGGTAAATGTATGAATGTTTCGAAACGCGATGGCGCCGGAGGGGGCCGCATGAGCACCGTACCCGGGACCGTGACCGCGGGCCTCGCCTTCGCGCTGTGGCAGGACGCCTCGCTGCGGGTCACCTGGCGCGGCCGTGAGTTGTTCCGGTACGTCTACCGCGTCCGCGGGCCCCAGATGGAGTCGCCGCGGCCCTACCTGCATCCGATCCGCACCCTCGGCGGCCGGCTCGTGAGCCTGTACCGCCCGCACGACCACGTCTGGCACAAGGGCCTGTCGCTGGCGCTGCCGAACGCGGGGCCGGACAACTTCTGGGGCGGCCCGACCTTCCGCCGCGACCACGGCGCCTACGTCCAGCTGCCCAACAACGGCACCCAGCGGCACGAGTGCTTCGAGGCGCTCGACGCCGGCGACCGGACCCTGCGCGCGGTCCAGCGGCTGCGCTGGCTGGCCCAGGACGGGCGGGAGGCGTTCACCGAGCGCCGCGGGCTGACGGTCACGGTCCTGCCGCACCGCGCGGCCTGGCGCCTCGAGCTCGACACCGTCCTGCGCAACGCCGGCCCGGACGCGGTCGGCATCGGCAGCCCGCAGACGGAGGGCCGCGCCGGGGCCGGCTACGGCGGGCTGTGCTGGCGCGGGCCGCGCAGCTTCACCGGGGGCAGGGTGCGCACCCCGGACGCGGCCGGCGGCGACGACCTCAACGGCGTCCGGGCGCCGTGGCTCGCGTTCACCGGGCGGCACGACGGCGACGGCGGCGCCTCGACGGTGCTGTTCGCCGACGACCCGGCCAACGCCGGGCACCCGTCGGCGTGGTTCGTGCGCAGCGCCGCCTACGCGGTGGTGGGCCCGGCCCCGTTCGCGGACGCGCCGGTGCGGCTGGAGGCCGGGGCGCGGCTGCGGCTGCGGTACGGCATCGTCTTCGCCGACGGCGAGCTCGGCGAGGACGAGTGCGCGGCCCTGGCCCGGGCCTGACCCGTAGACGCGGCGGGTGTGGTGCCGGGGCTCACCACACCCGCCGTCCGGTCACTGCCCGGCGGCAGCGTACGCGTCACTGCCCGGCGGCAGCGTACGCGTCACTGCCCGGCGGCAGCGTACGCGTCACTGCCCGGCGGCAGCGTACGCGTCACTGCCCGGCGGCGGCGTACGCGGCGAACTGGTCGATGAGGCTCTGCGGCGCGTCGTCGCGGAAGCAGATCTCCAGGTTCGCCGCGGCCTCCCGGGCCGCGTCCGCGCTGCGCGGGAAGAGCTCGGCCTCGTACGCCGCCAGCGCCCCCTCCGGGTCGCCCGGGTGCGCCACGATCGCCTTGCCGAGCGCCGCGCCGTCGAACATCGCGAGGTTGGCCCCCTCGCCGGCGAACGGCGACATGAGGTGGGCGGCGTCGCCGAGCAGCGTCACGCCCGGCACCCGGTCCCACCGCAGCCCGGCGGGCAGCACGTTGATCGCCCGGGGCACGACCGGACCGTCGGCGTCCGTGATGAGCGCCCGGAGCCGCGGCGACCACCCGTCGAACTGCGAGACGAGGAGCGTGCGAGGGTCGCCGCTGCCGCCGAAGCCGGCCGTCGCGGCCCAGTCCTCGGGCACGCGCAGCGCGACGTAGACGTGCAGGCTGCCGTCGGTCTCCCGGTGCGCGAGGAACCCCTTGCCCGGCCCGAGCGCGAACAGCATCCCGGCCCCGACGACCTCGGCGGCGCCGGGATGCCGCGAGTCGGCATCGAGCAGGTCGACCTCGAAGAAGGTGACCCCCGCGTAGGCCGGCCGCGCGTCGGTGACCAGCGGCCGGATCCGCGACCAGGCCCCGTCGGCGCCCACGAGCAGATCGGTGGTCTCGGTGCCGCCGTCCCCGAGCGTCAGCTCGTGCCGCCCGTCCCCGATCGCCGCGACCGAGGTGACGGCGCCGCCCCACCGGATGGTGCCCTCGGGCAGCGAGCCGATGAGCATGCTCCGCAGCTGCCCGCGATCGACCTCGGGCCGCCCGCCGTGCCCGTCGTCGGCCTCCTCGACCCGCACGGCGGCGTGCCGGTCGAGGATGCGCATGGCCTCCCCGCCGGGGTGGATGATCCGCCGGAACTCCTCGAACAGCCCGGTCTTCCGCAGCGCGACCTGCCCGTTGTAGTCGTGGATGTCGAGCATCCCCCCTTGCGTGCGCGCGCCGGCCGAGGCGTCGCGCTCGTAGACGGTGGCCTCGATCCCGTGTACGTGGAGCACCCGGGCGAGCGTGAGCCCGCCGAGCCCCCCGCCGACGATGCCGATCCGCAGCTGCTCCATCGCGCCGCTCCTTCCGTGGATCCCGCTTGAATGTGACGAACGCGTTCGTGACGAATGCGTTTTACGAGCGCACGCCGATGCCCGGAGAACCCGGGCGTCGGATCAGTGGCCGGGCGTGGGCGCGCCGGCGATGCCGTTCAGGAGGGCCTCGAAGGCCCACCGCTGGCGCTGCTCGACGGTGCCGGAGAACAGCTCGTCGCGCGTGCGGCCCAGGTTCGGGTAGGCGTCTTCGGGCGCCTCCCGCACCGACTGGGTCTGCAGGCTCACCTCGCCGTCGGCCTCGGCCGACTCGTCCCGGGTGCCCTGCTCGGCGGCGGTCGCCGTGGCCAGCTGGAGCAGCAGGTCGACGCCCCAGGCGGCTTGGCGGACCGGGACGCCGCCGGCCAGCAGCAGCCCCAGCAGCTCGTCGACCAGCCGCAGGTAGTTGGGTCCGGACGGCCGCAGGGTGAGCACGGAGCGGGCGAGGCTGGGCTGGCCGTGCAGGATCGCGGTGTAGGCCGACAGCAGCTCGACGGCCCCGTCGCGCCACTCGGTGCCGGGCAGCGGCAGGGCCAGCCCGAACAGCAGCTCGTCGAGGAGCGCGCCGTGCAGTTCGGCGGTGTTGTGCAGGTAGACGTAGAGCGAGGCCGGTCCCGTGTCCAGCTCCGCCGCCAGCCGGCGCATGGTGACGCGTTCGAGGCCCTCCTCGCGCATGATGTGCAGCGCCATCGACACGACGCCGGCCCGGCTCAGGGGCGGCTTGGCGGGGCGGTCGCGCCGGCTGACCGGGACTCGGCGAGGGCTCATGAACACGATCGTAACGAACGCGTTCGTCGGTGCCAAGCCCGCCGCCCGCTGCCGTCCGCTGCCGCCCGCCGGTCGCCGCCCGTTGAGTGCCGATCGTCGCGGGCAGAGCAGGGCGGGGCGGGGGCGATCGTCGCGGGCGGGGCAGGGCCGGTATGCGGCCGGTCGCGGTCCGTCCCGGGTCGGCGGTCATCGGGCGGTGGGCCTCCCACGAATTCGCCGGGGCACCGTAGCGTGCGCCGGCGCTCTACCCTGTCGCCATGCCGCCGAGCCTCGACTGCGTCAGCTCCCTGCCCGCATTACGCGCGGCCGACCTGCGCGAAGTCGCCGCGGCCGTGCTCTGGCTCGGCTTCGGGCACAAGCGCGCGCAGGCCCGGCCGGTGCTGAACCTTCTTGAGGTGCAGGCGACCATCGCGCGCAAGGTCCCCGAGGTGGCGATCCGCATGCTGCGCAGCGGGCCCAGCGCCGAGGAAGCGCGCGAGATCCTGCTCGAGGCGCTGCAGGTGCTCGAACACAACCGGCTCGTGCTGTGGCGCTGGACCGGCGAGGACTACACCGCCGAGTCGATCGCGCTCACCCGCCGCGGCCGGGAGGCCCTGGCGAGCGCGGACCTCGGGGCCTACATCGCCTGACCCCCAGCGGATTGTGAGCCCGCTGCCAGGAAGCGGGTGCGGACGTCTCGGCGTACATCGCCTGAGCCCCGGCGGATTGTGAGCCCGCTGCCAGGAAGCGCCGCTACGGTCGGGGCATGGCGACGGTACGGCGGGCGTGCGCGCTCGTGCTCGTGCTCCTGCTCGGGGCACTGGCCGGCGGATCGGCCGGGTCCGTGCCGCGGTGGGACAACGGGCTGGCCCGCACCCCGCCGATGGGCTGGAACGACTACAACGCGTTCGGCCTCGGCGTCACCGAGGACCTCGTCCGGCGCACCGCCGAGCGGATGGTCTCCGCGGGGCTGCGCGACGCCGGATACGAGTACGTCAACATCGACGACGCCTGGATGGCCGAGACCCGCGACGCCGGCGGCAACCTCCAGGCCGACCCGGCCCGGTTCCCGCACGGCATCAAGGCCCTCGCCGACTACGTGCACGGGCTCGGGCTGAAGCTCGGCATCTACGCGGACGCCGGCACGCAGACCTGCGGCGGCCTGCCCGGCAGCCTCGGGCACGAGCAGCGCGACGCGCGGCAGTTCGCGGCCTGGGGCGTCGACTACCTCAAGTACGACACCTGCAACGCGAACGGGGTGCCGGCCCGGCAGCGGTACGGCGCGATGCGCGACGCCCTCGCGGCGACCGGCCGGCCCATCGTCTACAGCATCTGCAACTGGGGCGCCGAGCGCGTCTGGGCGTGGGGGAGCGGCTACGGCAACCTGTGGCGGACCACCCTGGACATCCGGCCCACCTTCGACAGCCTCCTCGACGTCTTCCACGCCACCGTCGGGCTCTCCGGCTACGCGGGCCCGGGCGGCTGGAACGACCCCGACATGCTCGAGGTCGGCAACGGCATGACCCGCACCGAGGACCGCGCGGAGCTGAGCCTGTGGGCGATGCTGGCCGCGCCGCTCATCACCGGCGCCGACCTCACCACCGCCTCGGCCGGAACGCTCGCCGACCTCACCAACCCGGCCGTCATCGCCGTCGACCAGGACCCGCTCGGCCGCCCGGCGACGCTGGTCTCGTCCCGCGCCGGCCTCGACGTGCTGGTGAAGAACCTCGCGAACGGGGACGTGGCGGTGCTGCTGTTCAACGAGACCGGCACGGACGCGGCGATGTCGTGGACGGTCCCGGGCGCGACCGCGGTGCGCGAGCTGTGGACGGGCGCGGCGAGCACGGCGAGCACGGAGGTGGCGGCCCGGGTGCCCGCGCACGGGGTGGCGATGTTCCGGGTGGGGAGGGCGGGAGCCAAGTAGCGTCGCGACCGCTTGACCGCATCGGTGACCATGATGGTGTGCGACGACCCGTGCTGGTGGTGCTGATCGTGCTCGTGTCCGCGGCGGCGGGCCTCGCCGCGGTGCTGCTCCTGCCGCCCTTCGTGGTCGACCACGACCTGGGCCGCACCTCCGTCGGCGCGAACGAGCGGCTCACGGCCATCAACAACGCCCGGACCGTCATGCTGCAGGCGCTGGGGGCGGTGATCCTCGCCCTGGGCGCCTACGCCACCTGGCACCGGCTGCGCATCAACGAGGAGGAGCTGCGGCTGAGCCGCAGCGCGCAGACCACCGAGCGGTACTCGCGCGCTGTCGAGCACCTGGGCCACGACTCCCTGGACGTGCGCATCGGCGGCGTCTACGCCCTCGAGCAGATCGCCGGGCAGTCCCCGCCGGACCGCGACGCCATCATCGAGATCCTGCGCGCCTACGTGCGCGGGCACTCGCCATGGCCGCCGGGCCGCCCCGGCCAGCCGCCCGCCGACATGCCCCTGACGGAGCTGCCCACCCTGGCGTCGCGGGCCAACGACGTGCAGGCCGCCGTCGACGTGCTCGTCCGGCTGCATGGACCCGGTGGCGCCGAGCGGCTGAGCCTGCCGCGGTGCGACCTGCGATACGCGCGCATGAACGGGGCGGTCCTGCGCGGCGCGAACCTCGGCCACGCCGCGTTGCAGCGGGCCCGGCTGGCCGGCACCGACCTGCGCGACAGCATCCTCGAGGGCGCCGACCTGCGCGGCACCGACCTCGCCGCGGTCCGGCTGGACGGCGCCGTCGCGGACGGGGGCACCCGCTGGCCCGACGGCTTCGACCCGGTGGCCGCCGGCGTCGTGATCCCGGCCCGGGACGGGGCTTAGGTCGCCGCGGCCCGGGCCTCGGCCTGGATGATGCGCTGCTTCACGTCCCGGAAGTGCAGGCGCATCGCCTCCCGGGCCGCCTCCGGGTCGCGGTCCCGCAGCGCGTCCACGATCCGCCGGTGGTTGGCCACCGTCTGCGCGATGCGGTCCTCGGGCGGCGCGAGCAGGCCCTGGACCTCGTGGTACACGTCCCAGAACATCCCGATGAGCTGCAGCACGAGCTCGTTGCCGCAGCCCTCGTAGAGCAGCGCGTGGAACGCCCGGTCCGCCGCGGCGTCGTGGGCCATCCCGCTGACCAGGGCGTCGAGCGCGGCGAAGCGGGCCTCGCTGACGGTGCCGGCGACGGAGCCGATGAGCCCGGTCTCCAGCAGCTCGCGCACCTCGACCAGGTCGTGCAAGGCCCGCACGCCGCCGGGGCCGGTGCGCACCCGGAAGGTCAGCGACGGGGCGAGGACGTCCAGCGAGGCGCGGCCGACGAAGGTGCCGAAGCCGTGGCGGATCTCCACGATCCCGAGCGCCTGCAGGGCCCGCACCGCCTCCCGCACGCTGTTGCGGCTCGCCCCGAGCAGGTCCATGAGCTGCGGCTCGGTCGGCATCGGCGCGCCCGGCGGCAGCTCGCGGTCGTGGATGAGCTCGACGATGCGGTCCTGCACCGTAGCTCCTCGTCTGGCCATCCGCAGAACATCCCACGTCCGGAGTCGGAACGGTAGCGGCGTTCGGGTGATGTAACGCTCCCGACACTCTTGACGGTCGATGCTGCGGGCTTCTAGGGTCCGGAGCGAGACAGAGGACGTCCTACGTCCCACCTCGTCCCCGAGAGGTGTACGCATGAAACGACCGCTCATCCTGACCGCCACCGGCCTCGGACTGCTCGCCCTGCTCGGCTCCGCGCCGGCCGCCGCCGAGCCGCAGCGCGCGCGACCCGGGTGCGACGGCTCCGTGCCGTACCGCGCCAACACCGAGGGCTACTCCGCCTTCCGCATCCCCGCCGTCGTCAAGGCCCGCTCGGGCGCGATCCTCGCCTTCGCCGAGGGGCGCAAGGGCGGCCTGTCCGACGCCGGCGACATCGACCTGGTGCTCAAGCGCTCCACCGACGGCGGGTGCACGTGGGGCCCGCTGCAGGTGGTGTACGACAGCGGCGCCAACACCTCCGGCAACCCCGCGCCGGTGGTGACCGCGTCCGGGCGGGTGGTGCTGCTCTCGACGTACAACGCCGGCACCGCCACCGAGGCCGCCATCATGCGCGGCGAGGTGACGGCCGAGCAGAGCCGCCGCGTCTTCGTCCAGCACAGCGACGACGACGGCGCCACCTGGAGCGCCCCGGCCGAGCTCACGGCGACGGCGAAGCGGCCGGACTGGCGCTGGTACGCCACCGGCCCCGGCCACGCCGTCCGCCTCACCAAGGGCGCGCACAAGGACCGGCTCGTGGTCCCGGCCAACCACTCCGCCGCCCCGCCCGCCGGGTCGACCGACGCCGGCACCGAGGCCAAGTACTACGGCGCGCACGACCTCATCAGCGACGACAACGGCGCGACCTGGCGCATCGGGTTCGTCGACGGCACCTACGACGGCGTCGTGAACGCCAACGAGTCCAGCGCGGCGGAGCTGCCGGACGGGCGGCTGTACTTCAACGCCCGCGACCAGAACGGCACCGCGCCCGGCAACCGGCTCGACGCCGTGAGCCTCGACGGCGGGCAGAGCCTGAGCCCGGCCTTTTACCGTCCACAGGGGACGATCACCGGGCCGGTCGTGCAGGGCAGCGTGCTGCAGGTGACCGGGCGCAATGCGGCGCTGGTCTACTCCGGCCCTGCCGACCCGGCCGCCCGGGCGGTCATGACGCTGCGGGTCAGCCGCGACGGGGGCGCCACGTTCACGCCGGCGCTGGCGCTGTCGGGCCTGCCCGCGGCGTACAGCGACCTCGTCCAGCTCGACGACGCGACGCTCGGGGTGCTGTACGAGACCGGCGACCTCGGCGCGAACGAGACCATCGCCTTGCGGCGGGTCGCGACTCAGTCGCTGGGCTGAGCCTGCCGCAGCCGGGCGAGGCGGCCCCGCACGCCCGCGAAGTGCGCCCGCATCGCCGTCGCCGCCGCGGCCTTGTCCCCGGCGGCGACGGCGTCGCGGATGTCGCGGTGCACGCGCGCCACGTCGTGCGGCGGCTCGTCCGGCTCGCCGAGGTCGTCGTGCAGCTGGTGGTACACGTCCCAGAACGCCCCGAGCAGCTGCCCGACCAGCGGGTTGTCCAGCGGGCGGTAGAGCACGTCGTGGAAGAGCTTGTCGGTCTCCGGCGACACCATGCCCGCCTCGGCCTCGGCCTCCATGGCGGCCAGGACCTCGTCCACCGGCCCGCACTCGCGCGCCGCCGGGCCGTCGATGAGCAGCTGCACCAGCCCGCTCTCGAGCGCCTCGCGGATCTCGATCAGGTGCCCCAGGTGGCTCGGCCGGTCGCCGGCGGTGATCCGGCCGTGGAAGGCGAGCTCGTCGACGAGCCCGTTGAGGGACATGCGCCCGACGAACATGCCGAAGCCGTGCCGGATGTCGACGATGCCGACGGCCTGCAGCGCCTTGAGCGCCTCGCGCACCGCGTTGCGCCCGACGCCGAGCTCCTCGACGAGCTCCGACTCGGTCGGCAGGGAATCGCCGGCCGACAGCCCGCGGCGGACGATGAGCTCCTTGACCTCGTCCTGCACCTCGTGCGCCCGGCTGCGCCGCCGGTTGCCCAATCGATCGCTGCGCGCGGTGGTCATGCCGCTCCCCGGGGTTGACGTTGGTGGGACATCCTACGACCCCACTTGACCGATGTGTAGAGACGGTCCTAGCCTCCACACTACGACAGGACATGGGATGTGGGACGTCCAATGTTCCGCAATTCCGATCACATAGGAGGCACCGTGCACACCCCGGCTTCACGGCACGTGTTCAGCCGCCGCGACTTCCTGCGGTATTCCGGCGCCCTCGGCGCCGCCGCCACCATCAGCTCCTCGCTGGCCGCGTGCGGCGGCCCGGCCTCGACCGGCTCCTCCGGCAGCGGCGGGGACAAGGACCTCATCACCGCCGTCATCGGCTACGGCAACGACCAGAGCTGGGACCCGACCATGACGGCGTCGGCGTTCTCGATGGCCGCCAACGTCCACATCTACGAGGGCCTGCTCGACACCGACCCGGTCACCCGCCAGCCCTACCCGGCCCTGGCCACCGCCCTGCCGGCCGACGTCAACGCGACGACCTGGAAGTTCACCCTGCGCGACGGGGCCAAGTGGCACGACGACCAGCCCGTCACCGCCGACGACGTGCTGTTCACCTTCGAGCGCGTGCTCGACCCGAAGGCCAACGTGCTCATCGGCTCGTTCTTCCGGGCCTGGCTCGACACCGTGCGCAAGACCGACGACCGCACGGTCGAGCTCGTCTTCAAGTTCCCGTTCCCCGACGCCGTCCAGCGCCTCACGATCGCCAAGATCATGCCGAAGCACGTCTTCGGCCAGGCCGGCGGCTGGGACGCGGCCAAGGGCGGCAAGGCGGTCGGTTCGGGGCCGTACAAGCAGACCTCGCACCAGCCGAAGTCCAACACCACGTTCGAGGCCTACGCCGGCTACAACGGGCCCCGCCCGGCCACGGTCAAGAAGATGAACTGGCTCAGCATCGTCGACGCCTCCGCCCGGGTCGCGAAGATCTCCGGCGGCGCGGCCGAGGCCCAGATCGCTGACAACGTGCCGTACGCGAACATCGACCAGCTCACCAAGGGCGGCCTGCAGGTCGAGGGCGGCAAGGGCATGAACCACATGTTCCTGATGTTCAACACGACGCAGAAGCCGTTCGACGACGTGCGGGTGCGCCAGGCGCTGTTCTACGCCATCGACACCAAGAAGATGATCGACGTGGCGCTCAAGGGCCACGGGACCGCGTCGACGAGCTTCCTGAACCCGGAGAACCCCTCCTACCGCCGGGCCTCCACGGTGTACGAGTACAACCCCGACAAGGCCAAGCAGCTGCTCGCCGACGCCGGGGTCACCGGCCTGACCATCTCGCTCATGGCCGTCAACGTCAGCTGGATCAGCGACTGCCTCCCGACGATCGCGAACTCCTGGGAGGCCGTGGGCATCAAGACCACGCTGCAGCCGCAGGACACCAGCGCCCTGTTCACCAAGATGGACCAGTCGCAGAGCTACCAGGTCGTGGCGGCCGCCTCCAACCCCAACCAGTTCGGCCTCGACGCCGACCTGATCATGCGGTACAACTACACGTCCGGCGGCACGTGGATGAAGTACACCAAGTGGGACAGCACCGCGGCCGCCAAGGACCTCTTCGCGAAGATGGACGCGGCCACCGCCGAGCCCGACGCCAAGAAGAAGCTGGACCTCACCCAGCAGTACCTCGACACCATCGCCGAGCAGGCGGTGCTCTATCCGGTCGTGCACACCGAACTTATGACCGCGTGGGACTCGCACAAGCTCACCGGGGTCCGCGCCCAGGGCTACCCGGGCATCAACCTCCTGCAGGCCAAGCGCACATGATCGCCCGGATGCTGGTCCGGCGGCTGCTGATCCTGGTACCCCTGCTGCTGGGCGTGATCGCGTTCGTCTTCGTCGTCATGCGCTTCTCCGACAGCAAGCCGGAGTACGCGTACTTCCAGGGCGCCAACCCGACGCCGGAGCAGATCCACCAGTTCCAGGTCGAGAACGGGCTGCTGGACCCGCTTCCGGTGCGTTACGTGCGCTTCGTCGGTGACCTGCTGCACGGCGACATGGGCACCAGCGTGCTGACCAAGGCGCCGGTGCTCGACTCGGTCACCACCGCGCTGCCGCTCACCCTGCAGCTGACCGCGCTCGGCCTGCTCGTCGCGGTCGTGCTCGCGCTGCTGTTCGGCGTCACCGCGGCGATCTTCCGCGACCGCTGGCCGGACCAGGCGATCCGGCTCGTCTCGCTGGTCGGGGTGGCCGCGCCGGCGTTCTGGCTGGCGCTGCTGATGATCCAGTACCTCGCGGTCGACCGCGGCTGGTTCCCGACCGGCGGCTACATCAACCCGGCCGACTCCTTCTCCGGCTGGCTGCGCTCGATGACGCTGCCGGCGCTGTCGCTGTCGCTGCCCGTCGCCGCGCAGCTGACCCGCATCATCCGCACCTCGATGGTCGAGGAGCTCGACAAGGACTACGTGCGCACCGCGATCGGCAGCGGCCTGCCGCCGGTCGTGGTCGTCGGGCGCAACGTGCTGCGCAACGCGCTCATCAACCCGCTCACCGTGCTCGGGCTGCGGGTCGGCTACCTGCTCGGCGGCGCCGTCGTCATCGAGCAGATCTACTCGCTGCCCGGCATGGGCCAGCTGATGATCAACGCGGTCCGCGACGGCGACCCGGCCGTGGTGCAGGGCGTCGTGCTCACCATCGCCGTCGGGTTCGTGGTCGTGAACCTCGTCGTCGACGTGCTGTACCTCCTCGTCAACCCCCGACTCAGGAGCGCTGCCTGATGCGCGCCGGACTCTCCGCCAAGCTCGCCCGCCCGGGGATGCGGGTGCGCCCGCGCCGCCTGCGGGCCTCGTCCTGGATCGCGATCGCCGTGGTCGCCGTCGTGGCGCTCGCCGCGCTGCTGGCCCCGGTGCTCGCGCCGCACTCCCCCTTCGTGCAGGAGGCCGTCGGCGGCGGCCCCTCCGGCGCGCACCCGATGGGCCTGGACAGCAGCAACCGGGACATTCTCAGCCGGCTGATGTACGGCGCCCGCTGGTCGCTCGTCATCGGCCTCGGGGCCACCGCGCTCGCCCTCGTCGCGGGCGCGCTCATCGGCGCCGTGGCGGCCACCTCCCGCCGCGGCGCCGACGAGACGATCATGCGCGTCCTCGACGTCGTCATGGCCTTCCCCGGCATCGCGCTCGCGGCGGTGCTCGTGGCCGTCTTCGGCGGCGGCATCGGCGTGCTCGTGCTCGCCATCGCGTTTCTCTACATGCCCTCCGTGGCCCGGGTCGTGCGCGCCAACGTGCTCGCCCAGTACGAGGAGGACTACGTCGCCGCGGAGCGCACCATCGGCGCCCGCACCCCGCACATCCTGCTGCGGCACGTGGCCGTCAACTGCGCGGCCCCGGTGCTCGTCTTCTGCACCGTCATGGTCGCCGACGCGATCGTGTTCGAGGCGTCGCTGTCGTTCATCGGCGCCGGGGTCCGCCCGCCGAACCCGTCCTGGGGCTCGGTCATCGCCGACGGGCGCACCATGGTGCTGCTCGGCGGCTGGTGGGCGACGGTCTTCCCGGGCCTGCTCATCCTCGTCACCGTGCTGGCCCTGAACATCCTCGCCGAGGGGGTCTCGGACGCGTGGGCCGCCCCGGCCGCCCGTCCTTCGTCCTCGTCGGGCGGCGTGGACGCGCTGGAGACGGCGCGGCCCGGCTCCGGCGAGCTCACCGAGCTGCCCGGCCTGGCCGAGGCCGCCGCGCGGCTGCGTGCCCGGGCCCGGCCGCTGCCCACCGGCGAGCCCGTCCTGCGCGTCGAGGACCTCGCGATCGGCTTCCCCGGCCGGCACGACGACGTGGACATCGTCGCGGGCATCTCCTTCGCGGTCCGCCCCGGCGAGGTGCTCGGCCTGGTCGGCGAGTCCGGCTGCGGCAAGTCGCTCACCGCGCTCACGGTCATGGGCCTGCAGCCGCGGGGCGCCCGCGTCCGCGGCCGGATCACCTTCGCCGGGCGAGATCTGCTCACACTGTCCACAAGGGATCGGCGGCGGCTGCTCGGGCACGACATGGCGATGATCTACCAGGACGCGCTGTCCTCGCTCAACCCCGCGATGACCATCCGGGCCCAGCTGAAGCAACTCGTCAAGCGGGGCGGCCGGCGCAGCGCCACCGAGCTGCTCGAGCTCGTCGGGCTCGACCCGGCGCGGACGCTCTCGGCGTACCCGCACGAGCTCTCCGGCGGCCAGCGCCAGCGGGTGCTCATCGCCATGGCCCTGTCCCGCGACCCGAAGCTCATCGTCGCCGACGAGCCGACGACCGCGCTCGACGTGACCGTGCAGGCGCAGGTGATCGAGCTGCTGCTGCGGCTGCGGGCCGAGCTCGGCTTCGCGCTCGTGCTCGTCTCCCACGACCTCGCGCTCGTCTGCGACGTGACCGATCGGATCGTGGTGATGTACGGCGGCCAGATCGTCGAGACCGGGGTCACCGCCTCGCTCATCGGCGCGCCCGCCCACCACTACACCCGGGGCCTGCTCGGCTCCGTGCTGTCGCTGGAGTCGGGGGCGCAGCGCCTCACCCAGATCCGCGGCGTCGTGCCCTCGCCGGCCGGCTTCCCGGCCGGGTGCCGCTTCGCCGACCGGTGCCCGATGGCCACGGACGTCTGCCGCAGCACCCCGCCCCCGCTGGCCGGCGGCGCGCACGCGGTCGCCTGCCACCACCCCGCCCTCGATCTCGCCGAGGTGACACGATGAGCGATCTGCTGGATCTGCGGGACGTGCACGTGGTGCACAAGGCCCGCACCGGCGGCCCGCTGCGCCGGGACAGGGTCTACGCGCTCACCGGCGCCGACCTGACCGTCGGGGCGGGGGAGACCGTCGGGGTCGTCGGCGAGTCCGGCTGCGGCAAGTCGACGCTCGCCCGGGTCCTCGTCGGCCTGCAGCGCCCGACCGCCGGCACCGTCCGCTTCCGCGGCGAGGACCTGTGGGCGCTGCCGGCGTCCCGGCGCCGCACGATGGTCGGGGCCAGCACCGGCATGGTGTTCCAGGACCCGTCCACGGCGCTGAACCGGCGCCTGCCCGTGCGCCGCATCCTGCGCGACCCGCTCGACGTCCACCGCCGCGGCACGCCCCGCGAGCGGGACGAGCGGGTCCGGGAACTGCTCGGCCTCGTCGGCCTGCCCGCCGGCGCGCTCGACGTGCTGCCCGGGCAGCTCTCCGGCGGGCAGCGGCAGCGGGTGGCGATCGCCCGCGCGCTCGCGCTGGGCCCGGACCTGCTCATCGCCGACGAGCCGACGAGCGCGCTGGACGTGTCCGTGCGCGCCCAGATCCTCAACCTCCTGCTGGACCTCAAGGAGCGGCTGAACCTGGCCCTCGTCTTCGTCTCGCACGACATCCAGACCGTGCGGCGCATGAGCGACCGGGTCGTCACCATGTACCTCGGCCGCATCGTCGAGGAGGCCGCCGCCGGCGCGGTTCCGGCCGGCGCCCGCCACCCCTACACCCGGGCGCTGTTCTCGGCCACGCCCGGCCTGCTGCACCCGATCGACCCGATCCCGCTCGCCGGCCCGGTGCCGTCCGCGACCCGCCCGCCGAGCGGCTGCCCCTTCCGCACCCGCTGCTGGAAGGCCGACGACGTGTGCGCCGCCGGGATGCCGGCTCCGACGGACTCGGACCCGGACGCTGCCACGGACGCCGGCGGGCACCGGTTCCGCTGCTACCACCCGGTGCCCGCGGGCGCCACCGACCGTGAACTGATCAGCCAAGCCCAGGAGCGCGCATGAGCACCGCCACCGCACTGTCCGGCGTCATCCCGCCGGTGTGCACCCCGCTGACGCCGGACTTCGAGGTCGACACGGCGTCGCTCGTCCGGCTCATCGACCACCTCCTGGCCGGGGGCGTCGACGGCCTCTTCGTCCTCGGCTCGACCTCCGAGGTCGCGTTCCTGCCCGACACCCACCGGCGGGTCGTGCTCGACACCGTCGTCGGGCACGTCGCCGGCCAGGTGCCGGTGCTCGCCGGGGTCATCGACATGACCACGCTGCGGGTGCTCGACCACGCGGCGACCGCGGTCGCGGCGGGCGTCGACGGCCTCGTCGCCACGGCGCCCTTCTACACCCGCACCCACCCCGCCGAGATCGAGCTGCACTTCCGCACGATCGCCGCCCGGACGGGCCTGCCGCTGTACGCCTACGACCTGCCGGTCTCGGTGCACTCGAAGCTCCCCGGCGACCTGCTGCTCGGCCTGGCCGCGGACGGGGTCCTCGCCGGCCTGAAGGACTCCAGCGGCGACGAGGGCGGCCTGCGCAACGTGCTGCTCGGCCGCCGCGACCGGCCCGGCGCCGCGGACTTCGCGGTGCTGACGGGCTCGGAGCTGACCGTGGACTCGGCCCTGTGGATGGGCGCCGACGGCGTGGTGCCCGGCCTCGGCAACGTCGACCCGCACGGCTACACGCGCCTCTACGCCGCCGCCCGCGCCGGTGACTGGCCGGCCGCGCGCCGCGAGCAGGAGCGGCTCGTGCGGCTGTTCGACCTCGTGGCGGTCGGCCGCGCCCGGATGGGCCACGGCTCCTCGGCCCTCGGCGCGTTCAAGGCGGCCCTGCACCTGCTCGGCGTCATCGCCCACCCGACGACCGCGGTGCCGCAGATCCCGCTCGACGAGTCCGAGATCGCCGCGGTCGGCACGTTCCTCGCCGCCGCGGAACTGCGCTAGTCCCCAGGCGAGGCGCGTTTGATGTGAACCGTGATTCCAGTGTGCACCCCGACGGGCCCGGTGGTTGCGACTTGCCACATGGGGTAACGACACTGGGAGGTGCACATGATGACGCGTACCAGAGCGCTGCTCGCGATCGCACCGTTCGCGCTGCTGCTCGGCTCCGCCGCGGGCTGCGGCTCGGACGGCGATGGCTCGGCCGCGCCCGGTGGATCGGCACTGCCCGGGAGCCAGGCACCCTCGGACGCGCCGCCGGTGAGCGGCGCGTCCGAGCCGTCGGGCGGGGCGAGCCCGACCGGCGGCAGCGGCGGTGGCGGGGATTCCGGCCGCTGCCACCACGGCGAGGTCAGGCTCGCCGTCCAGGACGCCCCGGGCGGCGGCGCGGCCGGCAGCCAGTACACCTGGATCGTCCTGACCAACACGTCGTCGCGGACGTGCACGGTCTACGGGTTCCCCGGCGTCTCCTGGGTCACCGGGGACAGCGGCCAGCAGGTCAACAAGCCCGCCGAGCGGGACACGGCCGTCTCGCCCAAGCGGGTCGAGCTGGCCCCCGGCAAGGCCGCGCACGCGCAGGTCGGCAGCCCGCAGACCGGGAACTTCGGCGACGAGTGCAAGCCCGTGCAGGTGCGCGGCTACCGGGTGTACCTGCCCGACGAGACCGCCGCGGACTTCGTGCCCGCCCCGCAGACCGTGTGCTCGGCCGACGGCGTCGGCCTGGCCCACGTCGGCCCCGTGGTCGCGGGCACATCGCAGTAGCGCAGCCGGGCGGCGCCCGTACCATGCGGCGGTGAACCTCATGCGCCGCCCGGGCTGGGCGCCGGTCCTGCTCTCGTACGCCACGTTCGTGCTCGTCGGCCTCAACGCCGGCGTCGGCGGGGTGCTCATCGTGTCCCAGATGCGCGACTACGGCGTCGACGAGGCCACGATCGGCCTCACGTTCTTCACCAGCTCGGCCGGGTACATGGCGGCCGGGGCGACCGCGGGGGCGCTGCTGCACCGCCTCCACGTGCGGATGGCCCTGGCCGCGGGCATCGCCGTCTACGCCCTCGGGGCGGTCGCGACCGCCGTGCGGCCCCCGTTCGCGGTCCTCGTCGCCGTCCAGCTGCTCGTCGGCTACGGCACCGGGGTCCTCGAGTCGATCCTCAACGTCTTCCTCGCCGAGCTGCCGAACTCGACCACGCTGCTCAACCGGCTGCACGCGTTCTTCGGGGTGGGCGCGTTCCTGGGGCCCCTGCTGGCCGCCTGGTTGCTGCAGTACCTGTCCTGGACCGCCGTGTGGCTGGTGCTCGGCCTGCTGTGCGCGCCGCTGGCGGCGGGGTTCCTGGTGGCGTACCCGCGCCGGGCCCCGGCCGCGGAGCGCGCCGCCGCGCCGCGCCCCACCGGCGTGCTGCGCGACACGCTGCGCAGCCCCGCGGTGGTGCTCGGGTCGGCGTTCCTGGCCGTGTACGTCGGGCTGGAGATCGGCGTCGGCACGTGGGCGTACAGCTTCCTGATGCGCGTGCACGGCGAGTCCGGGGTGATCGCGGGGTACACGGTCAGCGGCTACTGGCTCGGCCTCACCCTCGGCCGGTTCCTCATCAGCCCGATCGCGACCCGGGCCGGGATGAGCGCGGCCGGGATGGCCACCGCCTGCCTCGCGGGCGTGACGGCCGTGGCCGCGGCGCTGTGGGCGCTGCCGACGGCATCGCTGGCCACCGCCGGCCTCGTGCTGCTCGGGTTCTTCCTCGGCCCCCTGTTCCCGACCGCGATGGCGGTCACGCCGCAGCTGGTGCCGCCGCGGCTGATGGCGACCGCGATCGGCGTCATGAACGGGGTGTCGCTGCTCGGCGGGGCCGCCCTGCCGTGGCTGACCGGCTGGCTCGCCCAGCATGTCGGGATCTGGACGCTGATGCCGTACGCGCTCGGGCTGTCGGTCGTGCAGCTCGCCCTGTGGCGGCTGATGCTCGCGCGCGCGGTCTCCCCGTCGCCCGAGCTGCTCCCGTCGGAGTCGTGACCCCGCCGGCACCCGCTGAGCGCGGCGGGCCGGGGAACGGAACGGTTCGAGTCTGAACGGTTCTGTTCGGTTCCTGGTGTGCCCGTCGCGGCGGACGCTGCCATGGGTGCATGAAGGACACCGCCATGTCACGAGGACTGCTCGCGCTGCTGATCGCCGCCGCCACCGTCCTCGTCGCCGCCGCGCCGGCCCACGCAGCGGCCGTCACCGTCCAAAGTGGAGTGCAGCTGCGCGACACCGCGGGCAACCTCCTGCACGCGCACGGGGGAGGGGTCGTCAAGGCCGGCTCGTACTACTACTGGTTCGGCGAGGACCGCAACGCCGACGACACCTTCCGCTCCGTCGACGTCTACCGCTCCACCGACCTGCGCACCTGGGAGTTCCGCAACCACGCGCTGACCCAGTCCTCCGCCGCCGAGCTGGGGTCGGCGAAGATCGAGCGGCCCAAGGTGATCTACAACAGCTCGACCGGCCAGTTCGTCATGTGGATGCACAAGGAGAACGGCACCGACTACGGCGAGGCCCGCGCCGCGGTCGCCACGTCGTCCACGGTGGACGGGGCGTACACGTACCGCGGCAGCTTCCGCCCGCTGGACTACATGAGCCGCGACATCACGCTCTTCCGCGACGACGACGGCACCGCCTACATGATCTCGGCCGCGAACGAGAACGCCGACCTGCACGTCTACCGCCTCACGAGCGACTACCTCGCGGTCAGCGCCCGGGTCCAGCGCCTGTGGCCGGGCTCGTCGCGCGAGGCGCCCGCGATGTTCAAGCGCAATGGGGTGTACTTCCTGCTGACGTCGGCCGCCACCGGCTGGGCCCCGAACCAGCAGCAGTACGGCACCGCCACGAGCGTCACCGGCACCTGGAGCGCCCTGCGCACCGTCGGCGACAACACGGCATTCGGCTCGCAGACGGCCTATGTGCTGCAGGTCGGCAGCGCGTACCTCTACCTCGGCGACCGGTGGGCGGGCGCGTGGGGCGGAGCGGTGAACGACTCGCAGTACGTCTGGCTGCCGCTGTCGTTCCCGAGCAGCACCGGCCTCGGTCTCGCGTGGGCGCCGCAGCTGAGCATCGACGCGGCCGCCGGAACCGTGTCCGCGACGGCCGGGCCCGCGGAGCAGCTCGTCGCGCGGCACAGCGGGAAGTGCCTCGACGTGAGCTCGGGCTCGGCCGCGGACGGCGCGCGCACGTTGCAGTACACCTGCGGAACCGGGCTGAACCAGCGCTTCACGGTGCAGGATCTCGGCACCGGCTACGTGCGGCTCGTCGCGCGGCACAGCGGCAAGTGCCTCGACGTCAGCGGCGCCTCGACCGCCGACGGGGCGACCGTGCTGCAGTGGACCTGCGGCGGCGGCGCCAACCAGCAGTGGCAGGTGCAGAGCGCCGGCTCCGGCTACGTGCGGATCGTCGCGCGGCACAGCGGCAAGTGCCTCGACATCGCCGACGGCTCGACCGCCGACGGGGCGGCCGGCCTGCAGTGGACGTGCAACGGCGGCACCAACCAGCAGTGGACCCGCCGCGTGGTGGCCTGAGTTCAGTCCGCGGGCTCCACGAGGGGGAAGAACCGCGCGACGGCCGCGACGGGTCCGCGGTTGTGCGCCGGACGGCCGCTGTACCCCGCGATGAGCGCCCGCACCGCGTTGCCGAGCTCGGTCAGCTCCTCCGGCGTCAGGTACACGACCTCGCTGAAGGCCTGGTCGCGGCGCCAGCGCGCGGGGGCTCGGTCGCGCACGGCGAGCCAGTGCTGGTAGCTCTCGTCCTCGAGACCGCGGTTGAGCGTGCTTTGCAAAGGAGGGGCCTCGCCGACGAGCCGCCAGGGCTTCGCGCGGCCCTCGGCGGGCACCTCCTCGACCACGCCGTAGCGGGCCAGCTGCCGCAGGTGAAACGAGTAGAGCCCGGAGCTGCCGCCCAGCTCCCGCGCGGCCTCGGTGGACGTGAGCGTCCCGCGCTCGCGCAGCAGGGTGACCAGGGCGGTGCGCACCGGATGGGCCTGTCGGTCGATCACCTTGCAAAGTATGCTCGTTTGCAAAGCACAATGCAAAGGAGTCGAGCATGAGCGTGGTTCCGGTGCGGATCTTCGGCGACCCGGTGCTGACCACCGCGACCGAGCAGGTCACGACGTTCGACGCGGAGCTGCGCCGGCTGGTCCGCGACCTCTTCGACACCCTGGAGTCCGAGCGCGGCTCGGGCCTGGCCGCCAACCAGATCGGCGTCGCGCTGCGGGCGTTCGTGTTCCACGTCGACGGGGTGCGCGGGCACCTGGTGAACCCGGTGCTCGACTTCCCCGACGAGCAGGAGCAGGACGGGCCCGAGGGCTGCCTGTCGATGCCCGGGCTCTACTTCGACACCGTGCGCCGGCAGCACGTCGTGGCCAAGGGCTTCTCGGACCGCGGCGACCCCGTCCAGGTGGTCGGCGCCGGCGAGCTGGCCCGCTGCCTGCAGCACGAGACCGACCACCTGGACGGGGTGCTGTTCATCGACCGGATGGACGCCGGGCGGCGCCGCGACGCGATGCGCGGGATCCGCGAGGCGCCCTGGTTCGGGCCGGGCTCGCCCCGCGTGAAGGTGAGCCCGCACCCGCTGTTCGGCCGGATCCGCTAGAGCTCCGGATCCGCTAGAGCTCCAGGCGCGCCGGGCTGTGCCGCAGCCAGGTGTCCAGGGCCAGGATCTGCTCGATCTGGCGGCGGGCCAGGCCGAAGCCGTCGTGCTCGTAGGGCGACGCGACCAGCTCGCCGACCTTGGCCCGGTCGAGCAGGGCGGACGCGGGTGAGTCGGCGGCGACCACGGTGGCCGCCTCGCGCAGGGCCCGCTCGTAGCGCTCGTCCTGGGTGGACGGGTACGGGCTCTTGACCCGGGCCACGACCGACGCCGGGAGCACGTCCGCGGTCGCGGCGCGCAGCAGGCTCTTCTCGCGGCCGTCGAAGGTCTTCATCGACCACGGGGTGTTGTAGACGTACTGCACCAGCCGGTGGTCGCAGAACGGCACCCGCACCTCGAGCCCGTGCGCCATGCTCATGCGGTCCTTGCGGTCCAGCAGGATCTGCACGAACCGGGTCAGGTGCAGGTAGGAGATCTCGCGCATGCGCCGGTTGTGCGGGTCGGGGTCGTCGCCGTGGTCGACCTCGGCGAGCGCGGTGCGGTAGGCGGCCTCGCGATACTCGGTCAGCCGCAGCGCCTCGTGCAGGCCCTGGTCGAGGGCGCCGCTGGACGCGTCCGCGCCCGGGTTGGCCAGGCTGAAGACCGCCAGCCACGGGAACGTCTCGGACTGGATCACGGCCGGCTGGTGGAACCAGGCGTAGCCGCCGAACACCTCGTCGGCCGCCTCGCCCGACAGCGCCACCGTGGAGTGCTCGCGCACGGCCCGGAACAGCAGGTACAGCGACGTGTAGATGTCCCCGCCGAAGGTCGGCTGGTCCATCGCGGCGACGACGGCGTTGCGGCTGAGCGGGTCCATGAGCGTGGCCGCGTCGAGCACGATGTCCTCGTGGTCGACGTTCACGTGCTTGACCACGTCGTGCACGAACGGCGCGTCCGGGGTCGCCCGCATCGGGTCGGGCTTGAAGTGCTCGGTCTGCCCGACGAAGTCGACGGCGAACGAGCGCAGCGGGCCCTCGCCCCGCGCCGCGAGCGCCCCCTGCGCGAGCGCGGTGGTCGCCGAGGAGTCCAGCCCGCCGGACAGCAGCGCGCACAGCGGCACGTCGGCGATCGTCTGGCGGGCCACGATGTCGTCGAGCAGGCCCCGCACGGTGCGGATGGTGGTGTCGAGCGAGTCGGTGTGCTCGGCGTAGGACGGCCGCCAGTACTGCCGGCGGTGCAGCCCGTCCGCGTCGACCCGCAGGATCTCGCCGGGCACGACCTCGTGCAGGTCGCGGTAGATCGCGTGGCCGGGGGTCTTGATGAACGCGAGCAGCTCGCGCAGGCCCTCGATGTCCACGACCGCCTCGGCCTGCGGGTGCGCGAAGACGGCCTTGGGCTCGGACGCGAAGAGCACGGAGCCGGCGATGCCGGTGTAGTAGTACAGCGGCTTGACGCCCATCCGGTCGCGCACCAGCAGCAGGTGCTCCCGGCGGGCGTCCCAGATGCCGAACGCGTACATGCCGTTGAGGCGGTCGACGAAGTCCTCGCCCCACTCGACGTAGGCCCGCAGCACCACCTCGGTGTCGCTGTCGGTCTTGAACGCGTGGCCGCGCCCGCGCAGCTCCTCGCGCAGCTCGCGGTAGTTGTAGAGCTCACCGCTGTAGGTGATCGCGGCGAGCTCCCGGCCGTCGTGCTCGACGGTCATCGGCTGGTCGCCGCTGACGAGGTCGATGACGGCGAGCCGGCGGTGGCCGAACGCGATGTGCTCGCGCACCCACAGGCCCTCGGCGTCGGGGCCGCGCAGCGCCATCGTGCCGGTCATGGCCCGCACGGCGGCCGTCTCGCGGCGCAGATCACGGCCTTCGGGGGCACCCAGGGCGACCCAGCCGACGATTCCACACATTGCCTTGCACCTCCCCAATGATCACGCTCCGTGCTTGCAGGGGTGCGGAGCGTCTATCGGTGGCCATCCTTCCCCCTTCCCGCATGACGAGCACGTAACTGATCTGCGACATAGGTAACACCTCGGAAACTTGTGCGAGTTCCCAGCGAAACGCTCGCCGGGCACGCTGACGCGGCCGTCGAAGATCGAGGGGGACACATGCCGGAGGGGTTCAGCGCGGGTGACACCGCCTGGCTGCTGGTCAGCGCCGCCCTGGTGCTGCTCATGGTGCCGGGCCTGGCGCTGTTCTACGGCGGGATGGTGCGGGTGAAGAGCGCGCTGAACATGCTCATGATGTCCTTCGCCTGCCTGGCCGTCGTCACCGTCGTGTGGGTGCTGGCCGGCTACTCCCTCGCGTTCGGCCCGGACGTCGGCGGGCTGATCGGCTCGCTGCGCCACGCCGGGATGGCGGGCGTCGGGATGCACGACCTCACGGGCACGGTACCGACCCCCGCCTTCGCTTCCTTCCAGCTCATGTTCGCCGTCATCACCGCGGCCCTGCTCTCCGGCGCCATCGCCGACCGGGCCCGGTTCGGCGCCTGGATCGGCTTCGTGGCCGTGTGGGTGCTCGTCGTCTACGTGCCCATCGCACACTGGGTCTTCGGCGGTGGCTGGATCGCCACCCACCTGCACATCCTCGACCTGGCCGGCGGCACGGTGGTCGAGGTGAACTCGGGCGCCTCCGGCCTCGCGCTCGCCCTGGTGCTCGGCCCGCGGCTGGGCTTCCGGTCCGACCCGATGCGCCCGCACAGCCTGCCCCTCGTGGTGCTCGGCGCCGGGCTGCTGTGGTTCGGCTGGTTCGGCTTCAACGCCGGCTCCGCGCTGACCGCGGGCGGGGCGGCCTCGATGGCGTTTCTCAACACCCAGGTCGCCGGGGCGGCCGCGGTCTGCGGCTGGCTGCTCGTCGAGCGGTTCCGCGACGGGCACCCGACCACGCTCGGCGCGGCCTCGGGCGCGGTGGCCGGGCTCGTCGCGATCACCCCGTCGTGCGGGTCGGTGAACCCGTTCGGGGCGCTCGCCATCGGCGCGGTCGCCGGGGTCGCCTGCGCCTACGCGGTCGGGCTCAAGTACCGCCTCGGCTACGACGACTCGCTCGACGTGGCCGGCGTGCACGGCGTCGGCGGGCTCATCGGCACGCTGCTCATCGGGCTGCTGGCGACCGCGGCGGTCACCGGCGGCCCGAACGGGCTGTTCTACGGCGGCGGGGTGGACCTGCTGGGGCGCCAGGCGCTCGCGGTGCTCGTCGTGGCCGTGTACGCGTTCGGCGTGACGTGGCTCGTGGCCAAGGGCGTCGACCGGCTGGTCGGCTTCCGGGTCGCGGCCGAGGACGAGCACGCGGGGCTGGACCTGGTGACGCACGCCGAGAGCGCGTACGAGATGCACGCCACGGGACTGACGGGCCACATGCGATAGCCGGCGCCGGGCCGCGCCGCGGGGTTCAGTGGGACTCGCGGGCGACCCGGTCGCCGCTCGCGCCGGCCAGGAAGTCCAGGTCCGCGCCGGTGTCGGCCTGGAGCACGGTGTCGACGTACAGGCGCTCCCAGCCCCGCCGCGGCTGGGCCAGGGCGGCCAGGAACTGCGGTGACGGCTCCCGCGCGTCGAGGTCGGCCTCGCAGTGCAGCGTGCGCGCCTCGACGTCCAGGACGATCATGTCGCCGGTGCGGACCAGGGCCAGGGGGCCGCCCGCGGCCGCCTCGGGGGCGACGTGCAGCACGACGGTGCCGTACGCCGTGCCGCTCATCCGCCCGTCGCACACCCGCACCATGTCCCGCACGCCCAGGGCCAGCAGCTTCGCCGGGATCGGGGTGTTCGAGACCTCCGGCATGCCCGGGTAGCCCTTCGGCCCGCAGCCGCGCAGCACGATCACCGAGTCGGCGGTGACGTCCAGGCCGGGGTCGTCGAGGCGGGCGTGCAGGTCCTCGACCGAGTCGAACACGACCGCCGGGCCGCGGTGGCGCAGCAGGTGCGGGGAGGCGGCGGCCGGCTTGATCACGGCGCCGCCGGGGGCGAGGTTGCCCCGCAGGACGGCGATGCCGGCGGCCGGGCGCAGCGGCTGCGCGCGCGGGCGGATCACCTCGCGGTCCCAGATCGCCGCCTCGGTCAGCGCCGCGAGCAGGGGCCGGCCGGTCACCGTCAGCGCCGCCGGGTCGAGCAGGTCGGACACCTCGGCGAGCACGGCGTGCAGGCCGCCCGCCCGGTGCAGGTCCTCCATGAGGAAACGGCCCGCCGGTTGCAGGTCCACCAGCAGCGGTACCGCCGCGCCGACCCGGTCGAAGTCGTCCAGGGTGAGCTCGACGCCCGCGCGGCCGGCGATGGCGAGCAGGTGCACGACGGCGTTGGTGGACCCGCCCAGGGCGGCCAGGGCGACGATCGCGTTCTCGAAGGACGCCTTGGTCAGCACGGTGCTCGGCCGGCGCTCCCGGTCCACCAGTTCGACGGCGAGGACGCCGGTCGCGTGGGCGGCGGCGAGCAGGCGGCTGTCGGCGGCCGGGATGCCGGCGATGCCGGGCAGCGTCATGCCGAGGACCTCGGCGAGCAGCCCCATCGTCGAGGCCGTGCCCATCGTGTTGCAGTGGCCCCGGCTGCGGATCATCGACGACTCGGAGTCCAGGAACGCGCGCTCGGACAGCGTGCCGGCCCGCACCTCCTCCGACAGCTTCCACACGTCGGTGCCGCAGCCCAGCGGTACCCCGCGGAACGTGCCCGTGAGCATCGGCCCGCCCGGCACCACCACCGCCGGCAGGTCGACCGAGCACGCCGCCATGAGCAGCGCCGGGATGGTCTTGTCGCAGCCGCCGAGCAGCACCACGCCGTCGATCGGGTTGGCCCGCAGCATCTCCTCGGTCGCCATCGCGGCCAGGTTGCGCCACAGCATCGCCGTCGGCCGGACCTGCGTCTCGCCGAGGGACATCACTGGCAGGTCGAGCGGGATGCCCCCGGCCTCGTAGACGCCGTTGGCCACGCTGCGGGCGACCTCGTCCAGGTGCGCGTTGCAGGGGGTCAGGTCGCTGGCGGTGTTGGCGATCGCGATGTGCGGGCGGCCGTCGAACGCGTCGCCGGGCAGGCCGCGGCGCATCCAGGCGCGGTGGATGTAGGCGTTGCGGTCGTCGCCGGCGTACCACTGCGCGCTGCGTCGTGCGGGCATCCTCCGAGGCTACTATCCGGAGATGGAGTTCAGCGCCACCCCGGCTTCGGCGGATTCCTATGCGCTCGGCGAGGGGCCCGTGTGGGACGCGGCCCGCTCCCGGCTGCTGTGGGTCGACATCCTGGCCAACACCGTGCACGAGGGCTTCCTCGAGGACGGCGTGCGGACCGGGCGCTCCTGGACCTTCGACGACACCGTCGGGGCGGTCGCCGTGGCCGGGGACGGCTCGCTGCTCGTCGCCGAGCGGCACACCCTGACCGCCGTCGCCCTGGACGGCACCCGCTCGACGGTCGCCCGGGTGCTGCCCGAGGAGCGCGACAGCCGGCTGAACGACGGAGCCGTGGACCCGGCGGGCCGCTTCCTCGTCGGCAGCCTGGCCCAGGACGACCGTCGCGGCGAGGAGGTCCTGGTGCGGCTCGACGACACGGGCGTGACGGTGCTCGACGCCGATCTCGACCTGTCCAACGGGCTGGCCTGGAGCCCGTCGGGCGAGCTGTTCTACAGCGTCGACACGCTGCCCGGGGTCGTGCACGTGCGCGACTACGACGTGGCCACCGGCGCCGTGGGGGAGCGCCGCGACCTGCTCACGATCGCGGACGGGCACCCCGACGGCATGTGCGTGGACGCGGACGGCAACCTGTGGATCGCGGTCTGGGGCGGCGCCCGGGTCGAGTGCCGCTCCCCGGCGGGCGCGCTGCTCGCCGTGGTGGCGGTCCCCGCGCCGAACGCGTCGAGCGTCGCCTTCGCGGGCGACGTCCTCGTGATCACCACCGCGGCGCGGGGCATGCCGCGGGAGCGCCGGGCGGAGTTCCCGGACGCGGGCCGCCTGTTCACCGCGTCCGTGGGAGCGCGGGGCCTGCCGACGCCGATGTGGGTGCCGCCGGCGTGCGCGCGCTAGTCCTCACCGGCCCGCGCGCGGCCGAGGTCCGCACGGTCCCCGACCCGGTGCCCGGCCCCGGCCAGGTGCTCGTCGACGTGGAGCGGGCCGGGATCTGCGGCACCGACGTCGAGCTCTTCACCGGCGAGCTGAGCTATCTGCAGACCGGGATCACGACGTACCCGGTGCGCCCCGGCCACGAGTGGTGCGGCACCGTGACGGCGCTCGGCCCCGGCACCGACCCGGGATGGCTGGGCGCCCGCGTCACGGGCGACACGATGATCGGCTGCGGACAATGTACGCGCTGCCGCTCGGGCCGCCACCATGTGTGCGCGGACCGCGACGAGGTCGGCATCCGCGGCGCCGTCCCCGGGGCCCTGGCCGAGCGCCTGACCGTCCCGGCGCACACCCTGCACCGGCTGCCCGGGTCGCTGGACGCCACCCTCGGCGCCCTGGTCGAGCCGGGCGGCAACGCCCTGCGCAGCGTCGAAGCGGCGCGGCTGCGGCCCGGCGAGCGCCTGCTGGTCCTCGGCACCGGCACGATCGGCCTGCTGGCGGCGTTGTTCGCGCGCGCCCGGGGCGTCGAGGTCCACCTGCTGGGCCGCGAGCCCCATCAGATCGCCCTGGCCCGCTCCCTCGGATTCGACAGCCACCGGACGACCGACCGGACGTGGGACGCGGTCATCGACGCCACGAACGACCCGGGCGCCCCGAGCCTCGCCCTGGACCTGGTCGAGCCGGGCCGCCGGATCGTCTACATCGGGCTGTCGGGCGTGCCGAGCACCGTGGACACGCGGGAGATCGCGCTCAAGGACGTGACGGTCGTCGGCATCCTGGGCGCCTCGGCCGGGCTGCCGGGCGCGATCGCCGCCTTCGCGGACGGCTCCGTCGACCCGCGCCCGCTCGTCGGCGCGACCATCGCCCTCGACGCGGTGGCCGAGGCCCTGGCCGGCCGCCGTCCCGCGACGGCCGGGCCGGGCCCGAAGCTGCTCGTCGACCCTACTTCGACTCGATGACGTCGAGGAAGGCCAGGGCCAGGGCCGTGTGACCCTCCAGGCCTGGGTGCACCCGGTCCGGGGCCCACGCCTCGGCGCCGCGGTGCTCGAGCAGCCCGTCGAACATGGCCTGCGTGTCCACCAGCAGCGCGCCGAAGTCGGCGGCGATGCGCCGGGCCACGGCCGCGTAGCGGTCGCTCTGGGCGCGCTGCGCGTCAGTCGGGTCCGGCTCGATGAAGTAGGGCGTGCCGACGATGAGCCGGCAGTCCAGCTCGGAGAGCAGGCCGCGCAGGGTCGACTCGTACTCGTCGATCGGCACGGCCTCGTGCGGGCGGTCGCCGAAGGCGCGCCACACGTCGTTGATGCCGATCATCACGGACAGCCAGTCCGGGCGCTCGGCCACCGCGTCGCGCGCCCAGCGGGCCCGCAGGTGCCGGACGGTGTCGCCCGAGACGCCCCGGTTCAGCCAGGTCAGGCCGGTCCCGGGGTGGCGGGCGGTGACCAGGGCGCGGAGCAGGTTGACGTAGCCGTCGCCGTAGGGGGCCAGCGGGCCGGTCCGCCCGCAGTCGGTGATGCTGTCGCCGATGAACAGGACCCGCTGGCCGTCGTCGAAGATCATGCGGAGAAGATACCGGGTGGGGCCCAGGGCAGGGGATCGCCGGCGTACTTCGCCGCACGCACGTCGCCCGAGCGCGCGTGGCCCTCGAACAGCTCGACGCGGGCCGCGCGGCCGCACAGACGGCCCAGTTCGGCGCTCGAATCCGGTGAAAGCACCTCCTGGTACGTCACCGTCTTGAGGTATTTGCCGACCCACAGGCCGCCGGTGTACCGCGCCGCGCCCCGCGTCGGCAGGGTGTGGTTGGTGCCGATGACCTTGTCGCCGTAGGAGACGCAGGTGGCCTCGCCGAGGAAGAGCGCGCCGTAGTCGTGCATGAGCGTCAGGGCGCGGCGCGGCTCGGCGGTGAGGACCTGCACGTGCTCGGCCGCGAACCCGTCGGCCACCGCGAAGGCCTCGTCGGTCGTGCCGGTCACGATGACCTGCCCGTGGTCGCGCCACGCGGGGCCGGCGTAGTCGTTCGTCGCCAGGCCCGGCAGCAGCGCCTCGACGTGGGCCAGGGCCTCGCGGGCGACCCGCTCCGACGAGCAGACCAGGATGGCGGGGGAGTCCGGCCCGTGCTCGGCCTGGCTGAGCATGTCGACGGCGACGATGAACGGGTCGGCGGTGTCGTCGGCGACGATGAGGATCTCGGTCGGGCCGGCGAAGAGGTCGATGCCGACGCGGCCGAAGAGCTGCCGCTTGGCCTCGGCGACGTAGGCGTTGCCCGGCCCGGCCAGCAGGTCCACCTTCGCGATCGACGGCGTGCCCACGGCCAGCGCCGCGACCGCCTGCACGCCGCCGAGCAGGTAGATCTCGTCGGCGCCGGCCAGGTGCATCGCGGCGACCGTCGCCGCCGGGATCTCGCCGCGGATCGGCGGGGTGCACGCGGCCACCCGGGGCACGCCCGCCACCTTGGCCGTCACGACCGTCATGTGCGCGGAGGCGACGAGCGGGTAGCGGCCGCCGGGGACGTAGGCGCCCGCCGCGGACACGGGGATGGAGCGCTGCCCGAGGTACACCCCGGGCATGGTCTCGACCTCGAAGTCCCGCAGCGACTCGAGCTGCCGGCGGGCGAAGTCGCCGACGTTGCGCTGCACGGTGCGGATGTCGTCGAGGACCTGCGCGTCGACGCCGGCCACGATCCGCTCGATCTCCTCCGGGGCGAGCCGGAAGCTGGGCGGGGACCAGTGGTCGAACTTCTCGGAGTACTCCCGCACGGCCTCGTCGCCGCGCGCCTGCACGTCGGCGATGACCGTGGCGACGGTCTCGGCGACGTCCGGCGCCTGCTTCGCGAGACCGGAGGGGCCCTTGAGGATCATCAGGCCTCCAGCAGCGGGCGCAGGGAGGCGAGGACCTCGCGGGCGGCCTCGAGGGTCAGGTCGATTTCCTGCGCCGTGTGCGAACCGCTCACGTGGTTGCGCTTGAGGGCCATCGGCAGCATGAGGAACCCGCGCTCGGTCATGCCGCGGTGGAAGGCGACGTAGGCGGCGTCGTTGTTGCGCATGAGATCGCGGTACCCGAGGATCGGGGCCTTGGCGAAGTACAGCGCGAACACCCCGCCGAAGCCCGCCACCGTGGCCTCGATGCCGAACTCGGCGACGATGGCGGCGAGACCGTCGCGCATCCGGGCGCCCAGCGCGTGGGTGCGGGTGTAGAAGTCCGGGTTGTCGCGCAGGTAGCCGATGGTGGCCAGGGCGGCGGCGCAGGCGGCCGGGTTGCCGTTGAACGTGCCCGCCATGAGCACGTCGCCGCCGCGGCCGTTGAAGCGCTCCATGAGGTCCCGGCGGCCGGCGACGCCGCCGATCGGGAAGCCGTTGGCCATGCCCTTGCCGAACGTCGTCACGTCCGGGGTGACCCCGACGACCTGCTGGTAGCCGCCGAGCGCGTGCCGGAAGCCGGTGATCACCTCGTCGAAGATGAGCAGGGCGCCCCGGTCGCGGGTCAGCGTGCGCAGGCCCTCGACGAACTGCTGGGTGGGCAGCAGCGCGCCGACGTTGTGCGGGATCGGCTCGAGGATGACCGCGGCGATGCGCCCGGGGTGGGCGTCGAAGAGCCCGGCGACGGAGTCGAGGTCGTTGAACTCGGCGATGAGCGTGGCGTCGATGTTCTGGTCCAGGATGCCGCGCGAGAGCGGGTCGCGGCCGTAGGCCTTGTCCGGGGCCGAGATGACGTTGCGGGCGACGGCGTCGGTCCAGCCGTGGAAGCCGCCCTGGAACTTGATGATGAGGTCGCGCTCGGTGACCGCCCGGGACAGGCGGATCGCCTGGGCGGTCGCCTCCGAGCCGCTCATCGTCGCGATCATCGACTCGGCGGACGGGATGATCTCGACGATCCGCTCCGCGAGCTCGACCTCGCCCTCGGTCACGCCGAGCCCGGTGAGGTCGACGCCGCCGAGGGCGGCCCGGACGGCGTCGTTGACGACCGAGTGGTTGTGGCCGAGGAGGATCGCGCCGAAGGCGGCGTGGTAGTCGAGGTAGCGCCGGCCGTCGGCGTCGGTCACGTAGGCGCCGTCGGCGGCGGCGAAGGAGTACGGCTCGCCGATGTAGCGGGTCGAGGAGTTCACGCCGCCGGGGATGACTCGGGCCGCCCGCTCCGCGATCGCTTGTCCGAGTGGGGAGTCCCGTCGTTGTGCAGAGGGCATGCCGGGGACGCTAGAGCACCGCGCGACAACATGGCAAGACGTTCCATGTTTGACGAGTGGACCTTGACAGCACTTCGCGGCCGACCCACGATGGTGCGACATGAAACCACGTTCCAAACGAACCGCCGGGAGGTCTGGTGGCGAGTGACGGGATCGGCATCCTGCTGGTCGGCGCCGGGTTCATCGCCGACGCGCACAGCGCCGCCGTGGCCGTGACGCCGGGCGCCCGCATCGCCGGGATCGTCGACGTCGACCCCGGCCGCGCCGCCGCGTTCGCCCGCTCGCAGGGCGGCATCCCGCACGCGAGCGACCTGGCCCAGGCGCTGGCCTGGCCGGACATCGACGCGGCGATCGTGTGCACGCCCAACTTCACGCACGCCGAGATCGGTGCCGCGGTCGCCGGCGCCGGCAAACACCTGCTCATCGAGAAGCCCCTGACCACCACGGTGGCAGACGCGCGGGCACTGCAGGCCGCGTTCGCCGGAAAAGGCCTGGTCCTCGCGGCCGCCCACACGCACCGCGCCTACGACTACGGCCGCGCGGTCAAGGCGGCGGTGGCCGGGATCGGCGAGCCGTTCCTGGTGCGCCTGGCCATCCTGGGCGGCTGGATCTGGCCCGACTGGAGCGCCTGGGTCGCCGACCCGGCCAGGTCCGGCGGGCACGCCCTGCACAACGGCGTGCACCTGCTCGACCTGGCGACCTGGTGGCTGGACGCCCGGCCGGTCGCCGTGAGCGCCCGCGGCCACAAGCAGACCGCCGCGGACCTGGGCATCTACGACTACCTGGAGATGGTGGTGGACTACGCGAACGGGGCCACCGCGGTGTGCGAGATGAGCCGGGCGCACCGGCCGGGCTCGTTCAACCAGCGCGAGCTGTTCGTCGCGGGCACGGGGGGTGCCGTCCGGCAGGACTGGGACGGCGAGGCCGCGGTGCTCTACGCCGAGAACGGCCCGGCCCTCGTGCCGGCCGCCGGGGGCAATGGATTCGCGCTGCAGCTGCGGGCCTGGCTCGACAGCATCGGGGGCGCGGCGCCGCTCATGCCCGTGGAGGACGCGGTGCTCGCGGTCGCCATGGGCGTCGCCGCGGAGCGGTCCATCGCCACCGGCGAGCGCGTGACCCTCGACGAGGTGCTCGCATGATCCGCGTGCGGCTGCTCGGCGAGGCCGGGATCGGGACCCAGAACCACCAGCGCGACATGTACCGTCCCGCGTTCGAGCGGCACCCCGGGTTCACCGTCGTCGGCGACGACGAGGAGGCCGACGCCGTCAGTGTGGCGCTGCCGCTGCCGGAGCGGGCCGCGGCCATCGAGCGCGAGATCCGGGCCGGCCGCCACGTGCTGGCCGACAAGCCCCTGGCCGCCACGGCCGCCGAGTGCGAGCGCCTGGCCACGCTGGCCGAGGAGCACAACGTCGTGGTCGTCCCGGCCCATCATCAACGGCTGGGCGGCGCCCTGCGCTCGGCGAAGGCCGCGATCCGGGCCGGCCGGGTCGGGCTGCCGTGGAACGTCCAGTGCGACTTCATCGTGGCCGGCGGCGACTTCGCCGGTGACTCGGGGGCCGGCGGGGAGCTGCTCAACCTCGGGCTGTACCCCATCGACATCGTCTGCGACCTGCTCGGCCTCGCGGTGACGAAGGTCCGCGCGACGGGCGGCCCGCTCGGCACCCTCCAGCTCAATACCCTCCAGCTCGACCACGAGCACGGCGTGACCAGCACCATCGTGGTGGGCCGGGTGCCGCAGGTGCACGGCATCGCCCCCGCGGGCCTGCTCCTGCACCGCTACCGCGTCAGCGGCTCCCACGGCGTGCTCGTCATCGACGCCACGCGCCCGGCGCTGGAGGTTCGCACCGCACGGGAAGCGACCCGGGCGTGGATCGGGCCCGGCACCGTCGACACGCTGCTCGACGTGTTCGCGGCGGGCATCCGCACGGGCCGGGCCGAGCTGGGCCCGCGCGACGCGGTCCGCGCGCAGCGGATCGTCGAGGCGGCGCAACAGTCCATCAACGAGGGCCGGGGAGTGCAACTCGATGCGATTCGTTAGCTACGAGCGCGACGGAGCGGTCCGCCACGGCCGCCTGGTGGACGACGAGACGATCGCCGAGCTCGGCGACGGCGACCTGCTGGCGTTCATCGCCGACGGCATGTCCACAGTGGATGGTGCGAGCGTCGCGCTGCGCGACGTCCGGCTCCTGGCGCCGCTCCAGCGCCCCGGGAAGCTCCTGGCCGCCGCGGCCAACTACCAGGACCACGTCACCGAGACCGGCGGCGAGCCCCTGGACAAGAGCCGGCTGTCGCCGCGGCTGTTCCTCAAGCCCCCCACCTCGATCGTCGGCCCCGGCGCGGTCATCCCGCTGCCGGACGTGAGCCACGAGATCGACTGGGAGGCCGAGCTGGCGGTGGTGATCGGCCGGACCGCCCGCAACGTGACGGCCGAGCAGGCCCTCGACTACGTGGCCGGCTACATGGCCTCCAACGACGTGTCCGCGCGCAGCATGGACTACGGCTTCGAGCGCGACACCGACGACAAGGCCGTCTGGTTCTTCGACTGGCTCGCCGGCAAGTGGTGCGACGGCTTCGCCCCGCTCGGCCCGTGGCTGCTCAGCGCCGGCGCGACCGGCGACCCCCAGGCGATCCCGGTGCGCCTCGACGTCAACGGCGTCACGAAGCAGCACGGCTCGACCAAGGACATGATCTTCACGGTGGCCGAGCTGATCGCCCACGCGTCGCGGCTGATGACCCTGGAACCCGGTGACGTCATCCTCACCGGCACCCCCTCCGGCGTCGGGGCCGCCACCGGTGAATACCTCACGGCCGGCGACGAGATGACCGTCGACCTCGGCCCGCTGGGAACACTGCGCAACACGGTGGCCTGAGGCCGCGCCCAACCCTCGCACGTGCCAACCCCCCGATACAAAGAGGTGCCCATGAAACGGGTGTTCCTTGCCGGTGCCGCCGCGGTGGCGTTGCTCGCCGTCGCCGCCTGCACCGGCCCGAAGCCGGACACGACCTCCACACCGGGCAAGTCGTCGCTCAACGTGTACCTCTACCAGGAGCCGGCCGGCGTCTTCAGCCCCCTGGCCCCGCTCAACGGCGCCGACTCGCAGGTGATGTCCTTCGTCTACGAGGGCCTGCTCGCCGTCGACCCGGACTACAAGCTCCAGCCGCGCCTGGCCGAGAGCTACGACGTGTCGCCCGACGCGACCACCTTCACGTTCCACCTGCGCAAGGGCCTCAAGTGGAGCGACGGGCAGCCCTTCACCTCCAAGGACGTGCTCTTCACCTACAACCTGCTGGCCAACCCGAAGTCGACCAGCGCCACCGCGGGCAGCTACAGCGGCGTCGCCGGCGTCGCCGACTTCACCTCCGGCAAGAGCCCGGCGATCTCGGGCTTCTCGGCGCCCGACGACAACACGTTCGTCATCAAGGCCGCCGCGGCCAACTTCGGGCTGATGGCCGTCATCGGCAACCCGTGGATCCTGCCCGAGCACATCCTCGGCAAGGACGCCCCCGACGCCGTGGCCAAGAACGAGTTCTTCCGCAAGCCGACGGTCGGCATGGGCCCCTACACCTTCGTCGAGTACAAGACGAACCAGTACGTCCACGTCACCGCGAACCCGAACTACCGCAACCCGGCGAAGATCAAGGACGTCTACCTCAAGCCGATGACGTCCGACGTCGCCACCGCTCAGCTCGGCAACGGCGGCATCGACATCGCCTCCTTCTCGCCGACCGACGCGGCCACCGTCGCCGGCTTCGGCGGGGTCACCACGCAGGAGAAGCCCGGCGCCGGCTTCGTGCGCATCGCGCTCAACCAGTCCAAGCCCTACTTCCAGGACGCCCGCGTCCGCCAGGCATTGCTCTACGCCGTGGACCGCCAGCAGATCGTCAAGACGGTCCTCATGGGCAAGGGCGAGGTGCGGCTGTCCAACTTCGCCAAGGCCAACGAGCCGTCCGGCCTCAACGACTACGCCAAGAACGTCGAGAAGGCCAAGCAGCTGCTCGCCGAGGCCGGCTGGGACCCGAACCGCACGGTGAACCTGCAGTGGGTGCACGGCCAGCGCGACCGCGACGCCACCGCGACCATCGTGCAGAGCGAGCTGGCGGCTGTCGGGGTCAAGGTGAACCTGGTGAACATCCAGGCGGCCCAGATCGCCGGCACCTACAAGGACAAGTCCTACGACATGACGCTCTACGGCGGCGGCAACTACGCCGTGGACTCCTCGTCGATCAACGTCATCACCGCGTGCGCGCAGCAGTATCCTGCCGGTGGCAACATCAACTTCTTCTGCGACCAGAAGCTCGACGGGCTGATGACGCAGGCGAACCAGACCGTGGACGCCGGCGCGCGCAAGGCCCTCTACGACCAGGCCGCGAGCGAGGAGAACGCGCAGGCCGACCTCATGTGGCTGTACAACCCCTATGGCCTGTGGGGCGTGAGCAAGAAGGTCCAGGGCTTCCGGGCCCCCGGCTCGCAGGACGCGAACTTCTGGGACCCGGCGAGCTGGAGCATCACCGGCTGACGGCCGTGGCCGGGCGGGGGCACGCGCGCCCGCCCGGCCACCTCACGAGTAAGGGAGTGTGAGCGAGTTTGGGCGCATACCTCGTCCGCCGGCTGCTGGTGAACGTGCTGGTCTTCTTCCTGATCACCGTCGCGATCTTCGGCCTGGTGCACAAGACCCCCGGCGACCCGATCGCCATGCAGGTCCCCGCGGACCAGCTCAACTCCGGCAGCGCCGACTTCATCGCGCAGAAGCGCCACGAGCTCGGCCTGGACCAGTCGGTGGTCGTGCAGTACTGGCACTGGCTCTTGGGCGCCCTGCACGGCGACCTGGGCTACTCGCTGCTCAACGGGCGCGCCGTCACCGAGGTGCTCGGCGAGCGCATCGGCCCCACGATCGAGCTGATGGGCGTCGCGCTCGTCATCTCGCTGCTGGTCGCCATCCCGCTCGGCATCGCCGCGGCCCGCCGGCGCAACTCGGTCGTCGACTACTCCGCGACCGTGGTCAGCCTCGGCTCCGTGTCGATCCCGGTGTTCTTCGTCGCGCTGATCGCCATCTACTTCTTCACGCTGAAGCTGCAGTGGCTGCCGTCGTCTGGCATCTCGGACCCGACCGCGCCGAGCCTGCTGGACACGATCCGCCACCTCGTGCTGCCCGCGCTCATCCTGGGCTTCGGGAACTCGGGGCCCTTCATGCGGTACGTCCGCAGCTCCATGATCACCGAGCTGCAGGCGGACTACGTGCGCACCGCGGAGGCCAAGGGCGCACCCCCGCGCCGCGTGGTCCTGCGCCACGCCTTCCGCAACTCGCTCATCCCGCTGCTGACCGTCGTGGCGTCCAACGTGCCCCAGCTGCTCGCGGGCGCGGTCGTCATCGAGCAGGTCTTCGCCTGGCCCGGCATGGGCCAGCTCGCGGTGAGCTCGGTCAACCAGCACGACTACTCGGTCATCATCGGCTTCGCCCTGCTGATCGCCATCCTCGTGCTGCTGTCGAACCTGCTCGCCGACGTCCTCTACACGCTCGTCGACCCGAGGGTGAGGCTGCGATGACGATCCAGGTGGAGGTCCTCGACGAGGCAGTCCCGCGCCGCGGCGCACTGCGGCGCTTCCGCCGGCACCCGGTGGCCCTGGCCGGCCTCGTGTTCCTGTTCCTCGTGGTGCTGGCGGCGATCTTCGCCCGGCCGCTGTCCGGGCACGACCCCAACCAGATCGACCTGCTCGCCGCGCGGGCGGCGCCGTCGGGCGAGCACTGGCTCGGCACCGACTCCACCGGCCGCGACGTGTTCAGCCGGCTGGTCTTCGCCGGGCGCGTCTCGCTCGGCGTGGGCATCGCCTCGGCCGCCCTCGCCGTGGTCCTCGGCACCGTGCTCGGCGGCATCGCCGGGCTGCTCGGCGGCTGGGTCGACGGGCTCGTCATGCGCATCGCCGACGTGTTCATGTCGTTCCCGTCGCTGGTCGTCATCGTGGTCGTCGCCGGCATCCTCGGCCCGAGCGTGGTCACCATGGTCATCGCGATCGGCCTGTTCCAGTGGCCGGTCTGCGGCCGGATCGTGCGCGGGGTGACGCTGTCGCTGCGCGAGCAGGAGTACGTCCTGGCCTCCCGGGCCACCGGCGCCGGCCCGATGTGGCTGCTGCGCCGGCACATCATCCCCGCCGCGCTGCCCCCGGTCAGCGTGGCCGCGACCCTCGCCGTCGCCCAGGCGATCGCGCTGGAGGCGACGCTGTCCTTCCTCGGCCTGGGCGTACAGCCGCCGTCGGCCAGCTGGGGCAACATGCTCACCGACGCGCAGAGCCTCACCGTCATCCGCACCGAGCCGTGGCTGTGGCTCTCCCCGGGCGTCGCGGTCGCGCTGACCGTGCTCGCCGTCAACTTCATCGGCGACGGCCTGCGCGACGCCGTGGATCCGAGGCAGTCATGACCGTGCTGCTGCGGATCGAGAACCTCAGCGTCGACTTCCACACCGACGACGCGGTCGTGCACGCCGTCGACGGGGTCGACCTCGAGGTGCACGAGGGCGAGATCGTCGCGGTGGTCGGCGAGTCCGGCTCCGGCAAGACGGTGACCGCGATGTCGGTGCTGCGCCTGCTGCGCGAGCCGGCGGCCCGGGTCAGCGCGGGCACGCTCGCCTTCCGCGGCCAGGACCTGCGCGGGCTGTCGCCGCGGCAGCTGCGGGCGATCCGCGGCGGCCCGGTCGGCATGATCTTCCAGGACCCGATGACCGCGCTGAACCCGGTGCTCAGCATCGGCGACCAGATCGCCGAGACCGTGCTGCTGCACCAGGACCGGCGGGACAGAAAAGCGGCCCGGGCCCGCGCGGTGGAGCTGCTCGCGCTCGTCGGCGTCCCGGACGCGGCCCATCGCGCGCGGCAGTACCCGCACGAGTTCTCCGGCGGCATGCGCCAGCGCGCGATGATCGCGATGGCCATCGCCAACGACCCGGACCTCATCATCGCCGACGAGCCGACCACGGCCCTCGACGTGACCATCCAGGCCCAGGTGCTGCAGCTGCTGCGCAAGGCCCAGCGGGAGACCGGCGCCGCCACCATCCTCATCACCCACGACCTCGGCGTGGTGGCCGAGCTCGCGGACCGGGTGGTCGTCATGTACGCCGGCCGGGTCGTCGAGACCGCCGAGGTGCACGCGCTCTTCGGCAAGCCCCGCCACCCGTACACCCTCGGCCTGCTGGCCAGCCTCCCGCGCATGGACACGGAGACGGACCGGCTCGACCCGATCCCGGGCAACCCGCCGAACATGGCCTCGCCCCCGCCCGGCTGCCCGTTCCATCCGCGCTGCCCCCTGGCGCGGGACATCTGCCGCACCGAGCGCCCGGCGCTGCTGGACCTCGGCGACGGCCGGCGCAGCGCCTGCCACTTCCACGAGGAGCTCGCATGACGCAGCCACTGCTGAAGGTGGAAGGACTCGCGAAGCACTTCCCGATCCGCAAGGGCGTGCTGCGCCGCCAGGCCGGGGCGGTCCGGGCCGTCGACGGCGTCGACCTGGAGCTGGCCGCGGGGGAGACGCTGTCGCTGGTCGGCGAGTCCGGCTGCGGCAAGTCCACCACCGGCCGGCTACTGGTGCGCCTGCTCGAGCCGACCGCCGGGCGGATCCTGTTCGAGGGCGCCGACCTGGCGCGGCTGCCCCAGTCGCAGCTGCGGGCGAAGCGGCGCGACATCCAGATCATGTTCCAGGACCCGTACGCCTCCCTGTCCCCCCGCATGACCGTGCACGAGATCGTCGCCGAGCCGCTGCGGGTGCAGGGCTGCTACGCCGAGGGCGGCGCCGAGCGGGTCGCCGAGCTGCTCCGGCTCGTCGGCCTGCGCCCCGAGCACGCCCGCCGCTACGCCCACGAGTTCTCCGGCGGCCAGCGCCAGCGCGTCGGGCTGGCCCGGGCGCTCGCGCTCAACCCGAGGCTGCTCGTGCTCGACGAGCCGGTGAGCGCGCTGGACGTCTCGGTGCAGGCGCAGGTCATCAACCAGCTGCGGGACCTGCAGGACCGGCTCGGCCTGGCGTACCTGTTCATCTCCCACAACCTGTCCGTCGTCCGGCACATCTCGCACCGGGTCGCGGTGATGTACCTGGGCGGCATCGTGGAGACGGGCACCCGGGCGGACATCTTCACCCGCCCCACCCACCCGTACACGCAGGCGCTGCTGTCCGCGATCCCGGTGCCCTCGCCGGTGGGGCGGGACGAGCGGGACCGCATCACGCTCACCGGGGACGTGCCGAGCCCGGCCGACCCGCCGTCGGGTTGCCGATTTCGCACCCGCTGCTGGAAGGCCCAGGATGTCTGTGCGCAGGAGACACCCACCCTGATCGATCGCATCGGGGCCGGCCATCCGAGCGCCTGCCACTTCCCCGAACTGCCCACCACTTCGTAGCCGCTGCAAGGAGGCCGTCATGGCCCGAACCTCTCGCACCGCCCGCCCGGTGCCCGTCGACGACACCAGGCCGGCGTCGGCGAACTACCACGCCAACGCGCTGGCCCGCGGCCTCGCGCTGCTGGAGATGCTCGCCGCCGAGCCGGAGCCGCTGACCGTCAACGACCTCAGCGAGAGCACCGCCCTGCCCAAGAGCACGCTCGTGCGGCTCCTGGCGGTCCTGGCGGAGATGGAGTACGTGGTCAGGGTCGACGAGCGGCCCTCGTACCGCCTCGGGCACAAGGTGCAGCGGCTCGCCAGCGCGTACGTCTCCTCGCTCGACCTGACCGTGGTCGCCGAGGCCTACCTGCGCCCGGTGGCGCTGCGCACCGGGCAGACCGCGAACCTCGGGGTGCTCGACGGCGACCAGGTGCTGCACATCTGCGTCGCCGAGCCGGACCGCCCGCTGCGGTTCACCAGCGCCCTGGGCGCCCGCGACCACACGTACTGCACCGGCCTGGGCAAGATGCTGCTGTCGGAGCTGCCGGAGGCCGACGTCGCCGCGCTGCTGCCCGCCGAGCCCTTCCCCGCGTTCGCCGAGAACACCGTCACCACCCACGCCGAGCTGCGCAAGGATCTCAAGCGGATCGCCCGGCGCGGCTACGCCCTCGACGACAACGAGCGCAGCGCCGGCCTGCGGTGCGTGGCGGTCGGCGTGCGCGTCGGGCAGGACCTGCTGGCCGCGGTCAGCGTCTCGGGCCCGGCGGGGGAGTTCACGGCGCCGAAGCAGCAGGAGTACGTCGCCGCGCTGGACGAGGTCGCCAAGGCGATGGCCGACGACCCCGACTTCACCGCGGCCCTGCGCATCGTGCACCGCTCACTCCGCCCGGCCGGGAAACCCTAGTGGCCGACGTACGCGATGCACTCCACCTCGACCCGCACGTCGCCGCGGCCGAACGCGACGACCACCGTGCTGCGGGCGGGCGGGGCGGCGCCGAAGCGGCGGGCGTAGATCTCGTTGAACGGGCCGAACAGGGTCGCGTTGGACAGGAACGCGCCGACCTTGACGATCTGGTCGACCCGGGCCCCGGCCGCGGCGAGCACCGTCTCGACGTTGTCGAGGGTCTGGTTCACCTCGGTCTCGAAGTCGCCGAGGTAGATGGAGCCGTCGGCGGTCGTGGCGACCTGGCCGGAGACGAACACGAAGTCGCCCGCCTTCGTGGCGTGTGACAGCGGAACGGCGGCGGGGGCGAAGGAGTCGGGATGGAATCGCTCGATCATGAAAGCATGGAACCACATTCCACGTTGCTGCTCCAGGGTGGCACGGTGCTGGACGGCACCGGCGCGCCCGGGATCACCGCCGATGTCCTGATCCGCGACGGCGTGATCGCGGCCATCGAGCCGGGGCTTGTCGCGGACGGACGGGTCTTCGACGCCACCGGGCGGATCGTCTGCCCGGGCTTCGTGGACCTGCACACCCACTCCGACCTGACGCTGCTGTCCGGCCCGGAGGCACGCAGCAAGGTGCACCAGGGCGTCACCACCGAGGTCGTCGGCAACTGCGGGCTCGGGGTGGCCCCGCTGCCGCCCGGCGCCGACGTCGAGGGCATCCGGCAGGCGGTGAGCTACCTCGACCTCGACCCGGCGATCGGCTGGCCGTGGCGGGACCTGCCCGGGTACCTCGCCGCCGTGCGCGCCGCCCGCCCGTCGGTGAACGTGGCCGCGCTCGTCGGGCACGTCCCGCTGCACGCCTCCGTGTGCGGCTTCGACGACCGCCCCGCCACCCCGGCTGAGCTGGACCGCATGTGCGGGCTGCTCGCCGACGCGCTCGGCGAGGGCGCCCTGGGGCTGTCGACCGGGCTGGTGTACCCGCCGCTGACCTACGCCCGCGAGGAGGAGCTCGTCGCCCTCGCCCGGGTCGTCGCCGGGGCCGGTGCCGTCTTCACCTGGCACGTGCGCAGCTACGACGACGGGCTCCTGGACTCCGTGGCCCAGGCGGTGCGGGTCGCCCGGGCCACCGGGGCCCGCACCCAGATCTCGCACCTGGCCGCGGTCGGGCGCCGCAACTGGGGCGCGGTCCGCGGCGCCCTCGACCTCGTCGACGCCGCCAACGCCGACGGCTGCGAGATCGGCGTCGACATCTACCCGTACGTGCACGGCAACGCGCCCCTGTCCCAGCTGCTGCCGGCCTGGGCGCTGGAGGGTGGGGCCGCCGCCTGGGCGCCCCGCCTGCGCGACCCCGGGGTGCGGGCCCGGATCAAGGAGGCCTGGGTCGACCGGCCCACCGGCTGGGACGAGCTGACCGTCAGCTGGACCAGCCGCGGCGACGCCGACCCGGCCGTCGGGCGCACCCTGGCCGACCTCGGCGGCGCCGACGCGACCCTCGACCTGCTCGCCGAGCTCGGCGCGGGCGCCATGATGACCGCCGGCGGGCGCAGCGAGGACGACCTGCGCACGGTCCTGTCGCACCCCGCGGCCGTGGTCGCGTCCGACGGGCTGGCCCTGGACCCGGGCGGCGTCACCGGCGCCGGGGTTCCGCACCCGCGCAGCTACGGGTGTTTTCCGCGGTACCTCAGCCGCTACGCCACCGACCTGCCCGACGCGGTGCGCCGCTGCACCTCCGAACCGGCCCGCCGCATCGGCCTGCCCGACCTCGGCGTGCTGCGCCCCGGCGCCCCCGCCGACGTCGTCGTCTTCGACCCGCGCACCATCGCCGACACCGCCACCTTCACCGCGCCGCACCAGCTGGCCACCGGCATCGACCTGGTGCTCGTGGGCGGCGCGCCGACCGTCGAGCACGGCACGCACACGCGCCGGCGGGCGGGGCGGGTCCTGCACCGCACGAGAGGAACCACGCGATGATCGACGTCCACACCCACTGCCACCTCTCCGAGCACTGGGGCTGCGAGTGGCACCGCAACTGGCAGCCCGTCTACGGTCACGAGTACGCGGACCGCACGCCCGAGCAGTACGACGAGGCGATGGCCGCGGCCGGCGTCGACCTCGCGTTCGTCTTCGGCATGCGGGCCACCCGCGCCGGGGTGCTCACCCCGAACGAGTTCGTCCAGGACTTCGTCGCCCGGACGAGCACGAACACCATCGGCTTCATGGCCCTGGACCTGTCCGACCCGGACGTCATGGACCAGCTCGCCGACGGCATCGCCCGGGGCCTGCGCGGGGTCAAGCTCTACCCGGTGCTGGCCCACTTCGACGCCCGCGACGAGGCCCACGACCCGTTCTTCCGGGCCGCGACCGAGGCCGGGCTCATCGTGCTGTGGCACATGGGCACCACGCCCAGCCCCGAGGGGCGCCTGGAGCTGTCCGACCCGCTCCTCGTCGACGACGTCGCCCGCCGGCACCCCTCGCTGGTCCAGATCATCGCGCACCTCGGGCACCCGTGGCAGCGCGAGACGATCGTCGTGCTGCGCAAGAACCGCAACGTGTTCGGGGACGTCTCGGCCTCGTGGGCCCGGCCCCTCGACGGGTTCATGGCGCTGGTGCGGGCGCAGGAGTGGGGGGTCGTACCGAAGCTGCTGTTCGGCTCCGACTATCCGATGTGGACACCGTCCGAGGCCAAGGACGGGCTGCACCGGCTGGCGCGGATGCGCCCGGGCGGCCTGCCGCCCATCGAGCCGGCGACGGTCGAGTGGCTCATCGACGGCGACCCGCGTGCGGCCCTGGGGCTGGCCGGATGACCCGCGTCGCGGAGCTGCCGACGCCGGCGCTGCTCGTCGACCTCGACCGGCTGGAGCGCAACATCGCCCGGATGGCGGCCGCGTTCTCCGGGGCCGGCGTGGGCCTGCGCCCGCACGCCAAGACCTCCAAGTGCCTCGAGGTCGTCCTCCGCCAGCTCGGCGCGGGCGCCCTGGGCATGACGTGCTCGACCCCGGCCGAGGTGGCGTGGCTGCAGGCCGCGGGCGTGCCCGACCTGCTGTGGGCGCACGCCCCGGTCGGCCCGCCCAAGGTCGCCTTCGTCGTCGAGGCGGCGCGCCGGGGCGGGCTCACCGTCGCGCTGGACTCGCCGGAGGCCGCCGCGCCGCTGTCGGCCGCCGCGGCCGCCGCCGGCGTCGAGGTGCCGTTCGTGCTGGAGGTGAACACCGGCCACGCCCGCCTCGGCGTCGACCCCGAGCACGTCCCGGCCACCGCCGCCTCGCTCGCGGCCCTGCCCGGGTTGCGGCTGCGCGGGCTGCTCACCCACGAGGGGCACCTCGCCGCCATGCCGGACCGGCCGTCGCTGGAGGCCGCCGGGCGCACCGCGGGCGCGCTGCTGGCCCGGCTCGCCGACGGGCTGCGGGCCGGCGGGCACGCGATCGACGTGGTCTCGGTCGGCAGCACCCCCGGCGCCACCTCGGCCCCGTTCGCGCCCGGCGTGACCGAGGGCCGGCCCGGCACCTACGTGTACTACGACGCCAACCAGATCCGCCTCGGCTCCTGCACCCTCGAGGACTGCGCGCTGACGGTCCTCGCCCGCGTGGTGTCGGTCCAGCGCGCGGGCCGCCCGATCATCGACGCCGGGATCAAGGCGATGAGCTCCGACACGATCGCCGCGGCCGGCTCGGTCGGCCTCGTCGGCACCCCGGACGTCACGTTCGCCGACGCCAACGAGGAGCACGGCTTCCTGCTCGACCCCGGCGGGCGCCTCGCGGTCGGCGACCTGGTGCGGATCGTGCCGAACCACGCCTGCGGCACCACGAACATGTGGAGCCACCTGTACGCCGTCCGCGGCGACGCCGTCGAGGCCCGCTGGGACATCTCCGCCCGGTACTAGACCCTCGCCCGCCCCCGCCGGCCACGGCCACCGGCGAGCAGGCCGGCTCCGAGGAGCAGACCCCACACGAGAAACAGCGGATCCCACAGGTAGGCGTGGCCGATCATCGCCTGCCGGTCGAAGCCGCCCTCCGGTCGCAGCGCACCACCCAGCACGAGCCAGGCCACGATGGAGTTCAACGCCCCGTATCCGGTGAGCACGACGGCGGCCAGCCACGCGAACGCTCGCCACGCGCCCGGGCGGGGGAGCGGCCGGCTGGCGGCCAGCAGGGGAACGGCCACGACCACGCATTTCACCGCGGCGACGGCGACCAGCACCAGGCCGGCGGTGACCGGCGCCTCCCGCGCGGCGGTCACCGCCCACTGGCCGACCGTCGGCAGCAGCCGGCGACCGCCGAGCGCCCAGTAGAGGCTGAACCCGGCATGGATGAGGCCCGCGGCCGCGGCTCCCAGGAGGAGACGGGCTTGCGCGGGCGTGTCCGGCATGGCCCGATGGTAGAAGCGCCGCACGGGTTCAGAGGAAGCGGGCGCTCGGCACCGGGCCCGGGGACCACAGGCGGTCGCGGCGGCCGGTGAGCGGCCACCCCGCCGTGAGCGCGGCGGCGAAGGCCGCGAGCTCCGCCGGGGTGTCGCCCGGGGCCACCTCGTCCTCGTCGGGCGCGGTCCGCAGGACGTCGGCGGCCAGCGCCTCGGCGGGGCGGTCGTCCGCGGGGACCGGCTCCGGCTCGCCGCCGGGCGAGAAGCGCGTGTGCTCGCTCCACGGGGGCACCAGCGACTGGTACAGCAGCCCGCTGGCGTCCGGCGCGACCGGGCCCGGGTCCGTCCACGACGTCGCGTGCTCCACGAGCAGCGCGCCCGGCGCGCGCTCGGCCAGCGCCGGCAGGGGCACGGCGGGATCGGCGAGGTCGTAGGCGGCGATGATCGTGTCGCGGCGGCCCGGGGCGTACGGCTGGGCGGGCAGGCCCAGGGCGGAGGCCAGCGCCAGGCCGAAGATCGAGCTGCCCCGGTCGGGCAGCAGGCTGACGCTCGACGCGGACGGGCCGGTGGCGTCGAGCACCACGCGGAGGCGTTCGATCGTGCGGCGCAGGGCGGCCGGGCTGTCGTGCAGGTACGCGTAGCGGCCGCGCATCGGCTCGTCGAAGCCGTACGGGGAGAGGTGCAGCAGGACGCCGCCGTTGAGGACGTAGTGCCAGGGGCGCAGCGCCTGCTGGTCGAGCGGGCCCGGCACGGTCGCGGCGCGTTCGAGCATGCCGGACAGGCGCCCGCGGGCGTGCACCCAGTCCGGCGGCGGCGGGGCGAGGCGCGCGGCGGTCCGGCGGGCCCGGTCCAGGTCGCCGGACATGATGCTGTAGAAGGCGAGCAGGTAGCGCTCCGGCCAGTCCTCCAGGCCGGCGTCGTTCGCCTCGAGGACGGCGACGGCGTCGCCGTAGCGGTAGGCGTCCTCGTAGGCGGCGGTCAGCTCGGTCACGATCCGGCGGTCGCCCGGTGCCGCGTCGAGGGATGCCTCCAGCAGGGGGATGGCGATCCGGGAGATGCCGCGCTCGACGCAGGCCCAGCCCAGCTGGAACAGCCGCCCGGCGTCGCGGGGATCGGCAACCACGGCGTCGGCCGCCTCGGCCAGGTCGTCGAAGCCGGCCAGGCGCCCGGCGCGGGCCAGCAGCGCCGCCAGCTCGACGGTCGGCGCGTCGGCCGCGGCGGTCAGCAACGTGCGGATCGCGCCGTTCAGGTCGCCGGCGTCGAGTTGTTCGGATGCCGCAACGAGGTCACTCATGATCGCCCACCCTATCCGGGCGGGCCGAACATCGCGGGCCCTGCTTGACATGGAACGGCATTTCACATGGGCTGTCGCCATGAAGGTCATGACCGTCTACGCGCACCCCGCGGACACCATCACCAACTGCGGCGGGACGCTGGCCCGCCACGCCGACGCCGGCGACGAGATCGTCGCGCTCATCCTCACCCACGGCGGGCGCATCCACGCCAACCGGTACGCGCAGGAGTGGCGCAAGGACCATCCCGACGCGGCCATCGCCGGCGCCGGCCTGGACGAGATCGTCGCGTTCAAGAAGGGCGAGCTGGAGCGGGCGGCCGAAATCGTCGGCATCTCGCGGCTCGTCACCCTCGACCGCGACGACCGCGAGGCCGGGCTGCACGAGTCGCTCGTCGAGACGGTCGCGGAGCACATCGCGGCCGAGCGCCCCGACGTCATCATCTGCGACTACCCGCAGAACCCGGTCATGGCGGCCAACACGCACACCGTGGCCACCACGACGGTCCTGGCCGCGCTCGGGCGCGCCGGGGCCTACCTGCGCAACCTCGACGGGCAGGCGGAGTACCACGTCAAGCAGGTCTTCCTCACCTCCCTGCCGGTGTTCCCGACCGACGGGCTGAGCCTGTTCGGGATGCGCAACGACGTGTTCGTGGACATCACGCCCGTCGTCGGGCGGAAGGTCGCGGCGATGGACTGCTTCGACAGCCAGGGGTACTCGGGCCTGTTCGCCCGCAAGCTCATCGAGTCGGCCAACGGCGAGGCCGGGCGGGCCGCGGGTGTCAACTTCGCCGAGGGCTTCTACCGGCTCTACAACGAGACCCACGCGACGCTGCCGCTCACCGACGCGGCCCGGGCGGCCGACCCCCTCGTGCGGCACGTGGAGTACAGCCGCATCAGCCTGCGGGAGGAGTACCCGCTGCCACCGCATTCCTGATGATCCGCGATTCTGATCATCCGCATTCCTGATCATCACCGTTCACGTCGGCGTCGACTGCTGCTAGCGCGGGACCGGCAAGATCCCGGGCTGTGCCGCACGGACGCCGTCTCGTCGGGGCCGTGACGGCTGGACTCGCCGCGGCCCTGTTCGCCCTGCCCGGGCCGGCCGCCGCGCACCCCTTCGGCGACCCGCAGACGGTCGCGATCGACGCCGACCCGGCCCGGCCCGAGGTCGTCCACGTGCGCTGGAAGGTCGGCGGCCTCGACGACCTCGTGCTCCTCGGCGTCTCCCTCGGCCTGCTGCCCAAGGACCGCGTGATGCTCGACGGCGCGGTGTTCTACCGCGACAGCGACGCCGCCGCGATCGGGCCTTCCGACCGCTTCGCCGCCTACCTGCTGCGGCAGATCACCGTGACCGGCGGCGGGAAGGCGTGCCCGGGCGCCGTGCAACCGCCCGCCGACCTGGCGCGCGGCGGCGTGGCGATCGACTTCACCTGCCCCGGCCCGGTCGGCACCGCCACGGTCGCGGTGCGCACGCTCACCGACCTCAACCCGGCGTACCAGACGCTGGCCACCGGCCCGGCCGGCGAGCGCACCGTCTACCGCCAGGGCGCGGACTCCCACGACTGGCCGCTCGGGCCGGCGCCGGAGCAGCACCTGGGCCGCAGCGCCGCGCTGCAGATCGGTCTCGTCGTCGGCGCGCTGCTGGCCGCCGCCCTCGTCATCCGCAAAATCCGCAAAGGAGCAAGATGAGGCACCACTTGCGGCGGCTGCTCGCCGTCGCCCTGGTCGGCGGGGCGATCGTCGCGATCGGACCGGCCGCGGCCGAGGCCGAGACCGCCCCCTCGACGGGCGCGCCGCTGCTGAACCTGCGTGACGGGCAGACGCTCGAGGGCACCGTGCGGGTCGAGGCGGAGCCGACGATCGAGAACGACTCGGTCGCGGCGCTGACGGTCGACGGATCCCCGGTGGCCGCGCAGCCGACGGCCGGCACCGCGCACTTCGCCTTCGACATGGGCGGCAACGGTACCGAGGCCAGGTACCACAACTACATCACGGTGAACGAGCACACCGCCGAGGCCGACCGGGTCTACTTCCCCGACATCCCGGGCGGGCGCAACGGCTCCCTCGACTTCCCCGGCGCCTGGCTGCATCCGGGCGCGAACACCATCACCGTGCACGCCGGCGCGAACTGGGTCGACACCACCAACGCCGCCGCCGTCGGGGTCCAGACGCTGCCGGACGGCGAGGGCCTGCGCTGCCCCAACTACGACGACTTCCCGCTGAGCAGCCTGAGCCTCAGCCTCATCGGCGTCGTGGCCGACGGCGAGCAGAACTCCTTCAGCTACAGTTTCGGCGACGGTACCTGCGGCAGCAGCCCCCACCTGCTCACCCAGGACCTGACGTTCGTCGTGTCCGGCACCCCGGGCGGGACCGCCGGCCTCGGCGCCGACCTCGACACCCGCTCCCTCGCCAACGGCGAGCACACCGTCGCCGCCACCACGAAGTCCGGCGCCACCGCCCGGGTCGCGGTCGCGGTGAACAACGCCCCGGCCGGCGCGCCGAAGATCACCCCGGCCGACGGCGCGCTCGTGCGCGGCACCCGCCCGGTGATCGCCGCGCTGCCCGCGGGCGGCTCCGGCACCGTGAGCTCCCTCGCCGTCGACGGCAACGCCGCCGAGAACGCCGAGACCCTGGCCGCCGGCACGGCCACCCTCGGGCTGACCGTCGAGGCCGGCAACTCGGTCGAGGCCAAGTACCACAACTACCTGCTCGTCAACGGCAACCGCGTCGACCTCGGCGGGGACTACGGCGTCGCCGGCCAGGAGACGGTGGCGCTGAAGTTCCCGAACCGCTTCCTGCGCAACGGCGACAACGTGATCCGGATCAAGACCGGCGACTACAACGGCACGTCGAACGGGGCCACCTGCGCCAACCACGACGACTTCCGGATCACGCGCACCTCGGCGCTGCTGGCCCTCGGCACCGCCGGCGCGGTGACGAACGGCCCGACGTACCTGTGGACGGGCGACACCAGCGCCGTGACGACCGACGCCTCCCTCGCCCTGGGCGACGGGACCTGCGGCGTCAACAAGGAGGCCGAGTTCCACTTCGGCGTCTCCGGCGCGCCCACCACGCGGACCGTCGACACCCTGGCCGCCGCGGGCGACGCGCACCTGCGGGTCTTCGTCGGCGGCAACGGCGCCGACAGCGGCTTCGACAACAAGGTGCTCATCAACGGCATCCCGCTCGACCTCGGCATCTGGGAGAAGGAGATCGCCGACCTCGCCTTCCCGAACGAGTGGCTGGTGCCCGGCGTCAACGTCGTCGAGTTCGTCGCCGGCAGCGACCACGGCAGCGCGAAGGCGGGCGGCTGCGACAACTACGACGACTTCACGCTGCGCGACTTCGCCCTCGCCCCGGCGACCGGCACCGCAACGCAGCTGACGAAGATGATCGCCGGGAACACCGTGACCATCGGCTCCGCCAGCTACGCCGCGGGCCGGCCGGTCACCGTGTACGTCGGCGACGGCACCTGCGGCAGCTCGTTCAACGCCACCCTGGACAAGACGATCCTGTTCGACATCGCCGGGGCTCCGGCCGCGGGCCGCCGCGCCGACCTCGACACCACGAAGGTCGACGACGGCCGGCACACCATCACCGCCGTCGTCGCCGACAAGACCTCGACGCGCGGCTTCACCGTCGACAACACCGCCCCGCAGATCTCCCAGAGCGTCCCGGCCGAGGGCCAGCGGCTCACCTCCACGGTCGCGCTCGAGGTCGGCGTCACCGACGCGACCGGCGTCGCGGGCAAGCCGGTCATCACGCTCGACGGCAAGGCGGTCAACCAGGGCGACCCGATCGGCCGGGGCCTGGCCGCGGGCGCGCACACCATCGCGGTCGCGGCCGCCGACACGCTCGGCAACGCCGCGACCCGCGAGATCCACTTCACCAGCGCCAACATCCCCGACGTGCCCACCGAGCTCACCGCGAGCGTCACCGGCACCAACCACCCGAGCGCGAACCTGTCGGCGAAGGTGCCGGGCGCGGCCGGGGTGGCGCTGACCGCCACGTTCACGAAGGCCGACATGGTGCTGCCGACCGGCGGCTACCAGGGCACCGCGACCGCCGTGCCGACCGCGCTCGACGTCGCCCACGACACGACCGTCGACGTGGGCTCGCTGCGGCCGCTCGACGGGCGCTCGCTCGCCACGCCCTCGTCGCGGGACGTGGTCTTCCAGCGGTACGACATCGGCATCGGCTCGGCCGCCGATCCGACGCTGCGCTGGGAAGGCACGATCGACCCCGAGCGGGTCGTGGCGCTGCGGGTGTGGGACCCGGCCGCGAAGCGGTGGGTCGTGCTCACGAGCGCCCGCGGGCAGACCGAGCACAGCACCGTGCTGACGGCGCAGCTCGGCGACGGGTACCGCGACGGCGGGACCGTGCACGTGATGGTCACCGGCGAGGACCCCTTCGCCGACGACCTCTCGCCCCGCGACGCCACCGCCCAGCAGGACAAGGACCACTTCGAGGACCCGGGCAGCTACGACTTCGCCCTCGCGCACTTCACCGACACCCAGTACCTGACCGAGGGCGCCGCCGGCGGCACCTACGACAACTGGAACGGCAAGGCCGAGGCCTCCGACGTCGAGACCGCCGAGGAGCAGGCGATCTGGGCCGCCGCCTACCGCGACACGACCCAGTGGATCGCCGACAACGCGGCCGGGCGCAAGATCGCCTACACCGCGCACACCGGCGACGTCATCGAGAACGACTACTACGACCCGCTCGCGAAGAAGGCCGACGGCTCGCTGCTGCGCCCCGGCCTCAACGAGCAGGTCGACAAGGAGCTGGCCCTCGCGTCCGGCTACCAGGGGATCCTCGACGACCACGGCGTGGTCAACCAGGTCATCGCCGGCAACCACGACGACCAGCTCGGCGCCGAGACCGGCCCCGACTCCCGGTTCAGCCGGACGTTCAGCGCCTCCCGCTACTACCAGGTGGCGAAGTCCTGGCCGGCCGGGACCGAGTACCACGCCTGGGACGAGCAGAACGGCGTGCCCGGCAAGGACAACCAGAACAACTACGTGCTGTTCTCGGCGGGCGGGCTCGACTTCGTCGCCGTCGGGCTGTCCTACGGGGTCACGCCGCAGGAGGCCAAGTGGGCCGACTCGATCTTCAAGCGGTACAAGGACCGCAACGGCATCCTGCTCTCGCACGACTACCTCAAGCCGTCGAGCAACCCCGACGGGCGCGGCGCGGACTTCTCGGCGCCGGACGGCTCGCCGCTGTACAAGCAGGTCGTCGAGGCGAACCCGAACGTCTTCCTGGTCCTCGCCGGCCACGAGCACGGCGTCGGCACCAACCTCAAGACCGGCGTCGGGGTCACCGTCGCCCACGACGTCGTCGAGCTGCTCGCGGACTACCAGTTCTACACGGTCCCGGCCGGGGAGCTGTGGCCGTCGCTCGTCGACGCGGCCGGCAACATCGACGTCAACGGCGACGGGGTGACCGACCACAAGGCGAGCGACCGGCTGCAGTTCGGCGCGAGCTTCCTGCGCCTGCTGCAGTTCGACGTCAAGCGGGCGGAGATGCACATCGACACGTACTCCCCGTTCCTGAACAACTACGGGGCGACCGAGTACGACATCCGCCAGGACGGCAGCCAGACGAAGCCCCGCTACAACGGCGCGGAGGACAACCTGACCCTGCCGGTCGACCTCACGAGCCGCAAGACGTCCTTCAGCACGGACTCGCTCGCCGCCTACGTGCCCGCGGGCACGATCGGCACCGACCGGGTGACGGCGGGCGGCACGGCCACGGCGAGCTGGACCGGTCTGGCCCCGGCGACGTCGTACGCCTGGCTGGTCTCCGCGAGCAGCGCCGACGGCGGCGTGGCGGTGGCCCAGCCCGCCGTGTTCCGCACCGCCCGCGGGCACGTGAGCCTGTCCGCGGCCACGGCCCCGGTGGACTGGGGCACGGCCGCGACCGTCACGGTCAAGGCGGACGCCGAGGGCCTGCCGGTCGCCGGCACCGTCGAGCTCCGCGAGGGTGACAAGGTCCGGGGGAGCGCGGCGCTGAGCGGCAACGCGGTGACCTTCAAGCTGCCGCCGGGGCTCGCGCCCGGCCCGCACACGCTGCTGGCCACCCTCTCGGCCACCGACGCCTTCGACGTCGCGCAGGCCACCGTCACGGTCACCGTGAACGCGCCCCCAGCCTGGGCCGCGAGCAAGGTCTACGTGAGCGGCGACCGGATCTCGTACGACGGCCGCGTCTTCACGGCCTCCTGGTGGACCCAGAACCAGAAGCCGGGCGACCCCAACGGGCCCTGGCAGGAGCTCGCGACGACCGAGGACGGGGCGGCGCTCTGGACCGCCACGCGCATCTTCAACTCGGGGGATGTGGTGGTGTACCAGGGCAAGCGGTACCGCGCCGCCTGGTGGACCCGCAACCAGGCCCCGGGCGACCCGAACGGCCCCTGGAAGGCGATCGCCTAGGCAGCACCCGGATTCGCAAGCCGGTCGGGCCCAGCGCCCGGCCGGCTTGCGGCGTCCCGGACCCCGCGATTGCCGGAACGACCCATACCTGCGGTCATTGCCGGGTGCTGGATCGTGCGATGGGCACGGTGAAACGGACGGCCAGAGCCGACCGTTCGCAGAACGCGCCGAAACGCCGGCCGCCCGTACCATCGAGGCATTCCCATCGCCTCTTCGAAATCCGGTGTCCAGCCGTGCCCGACGATGCCGTTGCGCGCCCCCGTGGCCGATTTCTCTTACGTGTTGCGAATGTGAATCCGGACAATGTCCGGTCGCACTCGGACCGGGTGCTGTACTCCGCGATCGGCGTGTTCATTCTCCTCTATTTCGCGTATGCGACGGTGGGCGGCGCGGTATTCATCGACACCAGCGCGAACTACACCCACCCGTGGTGGCGGTGGCTCGTCGGGCCGATGATCGCGCTCGCCGTCATCGCCTACGACCGCGCGGTGGTGGGCCGGGTCGCCACGAACTTCGACGATCTGGAGAACGAGGACCCCAGCCGGCTGGTCAAGCGGCGCACGGTCGGCCTCTACCTGGGCCGGTTCGTGCTGGCGCTGCTCGTCGCGGTCGTCATCACCGAGCCGCTCATGCTGGACCGGTACAAGGGCGAGATCGACAACTACCTCAACGACAAGCAGAACGTCGCCGCGGAGCAGGCCCGCTCGGCGGGCGCGATCAAGGGCTACGAGGACGAGAAGGCCCGGATCGACACGCAGAACACCGCCGACGACGACGCGGTGAACAAGCTGACGAAGTCGGCGACGGACAAGCGCTCCGAGGCGGCCGACATCTACAAGCAGGCCCTGGCCGACTCCGAGGGCGACGGCGTCACCCACAAGAGCGGCTGCCCGGCGGGCGGGTACTGCGACTCGCTCGTGAAGCGCTCCAACCAGCTGCGCGACGAGGCCAAGCAGCTCGACGACGAGGCGGCCGCGCTGCGCCAGCAACAGCAGGCCGGCCGCGACTCCCGGGCCGCTCGCAAGCGCGAGCTGGACGGCTTGATCGCCAAGGCCCAGGACGAGAACCTCCAGGTGATCAAGGCGAACTCGGGCTTCGGCGCGCGCACGGCCGCGATGTGGCACCTCATCGTCTCGGACTTCCTCGGCGTCGGCGTGTTCTATCTCGGCACCGCGCTGCTGCTCATCGCGCTGGACTGCGCGGCGATCGGGCTGAAGCTGGTCTCGCACGGCAACGCCTACGAGCGCGCCGAGGCGCGCCAGTCGCGCGAGCAGGAGCTGATGTCGCGCGTGCGGCACAAGCGCCGCGTCGAGACGGTCCAGAAGGCGGAGGACGCCTACGGGGAGGTCGCCTCGGAGATCGTCACCGACAGCATCCGCGGCGCCGCCGACGAGCGAAGACTCCGGCGCGAGGCGGCCCGCGAGGCGCGGGAGCAGCTACGCACGACCCTGCACGACACCATGCACGTCGGCGCGGACGGCAAACCGTCGCGCAACGGCCGGGTCCGCCAGCGCACCGCGCCGGTCTCCACGTCGCCGTGGCCGGCCCCGGAGCACGGCTTCGCCGACCCCGACGGCGACGACGACCCCGACACCACGGGCGACGGCGGCACGACGCGCGGCTGGTCGTACCAGCCCCGCTGACCTGCCCCCGGACCAGATCGGCCCCCGCCCTGCCGGACGGGGGCCGATCTTTCGTGCCCTGCGCTCACTGCGCCTCGGTGATGAGCGTCAGCTCGATCGAGCTCTTCTGGTCGGCCGCCGTGGTGGGCGCGGCGACGACGTACCGCGCGTCGGCGAACTCCGCCAGCTGGGCCTGCTGCAGCATGGACTGCAGCGCGAGGGCGTTCTGGGCGGCGGCCTGCGGGTCGGGTCCGGCGGGGCTGAGCATCACGTAGACGACCCGCCGCTGCGGCAGCTTCTCCAGCAGCGTGTGCAGCTCGCCGAGCACCTTGTCGGTGGCCTTCTGCGTGCCGTCCCACGAGACCTTGATCGTGTCGGCGGCCGCGGGCTCGCCGGGCCTGAACCGGCTCGACGGGCTCGTGCCGGTCACGACCGGCGCCCCGCTCGCGGACTGCCCGCCCGGCTGCTCGCCGCTCTGCGTGCCCGCCCAGATCACCACGCCGGCCAGCACCGCCGCCGCGCCGGCCGTGATGCCCCACAGGACTTTCTCACGCCGATCCAGCGCCACGCGACCCCCGCGCCGCGGACCCGTTTCCGGGTGCCCCGCGCCGGTCTGCGGGTCGGGTTCCCGGTGCGCGGGAACCGTCGTCCGCGGCGGCTCGAGCAGCCGCTTCACCATCGGGGGCATCGGTTCGCTGTTGTGGGCGGAGCGCATCGCGGACCGGTGGATCAGTTCCGCCAGGTGCGGGTCGCGCGGCCCGCCACGCTTCAGCATGTCGTTGACCGCGCCGTACAGCACCTGCCGGACCGCCGGTCGCGGCGGCTGGTGGGCGCTGACGGCGGCGTCGAAGTCCAGCAGCCACCGCTCCGCCGGCTTGCTGTCGGCGCGGGCGATGAGCACGGAGCCGAGCCGGAACAGGTCGCCGGGGTCGAGCGCGGCGCCCTCGGCCGGTCGTTCGGCGGCGGTGGCGACCAGGCCGGCGGCCGCGGCCGGGCCGACCTTCGGCATCTGCGTGAGCACGTGCCGGGCGAACCTCGGGCCGCGGGCCAGGAGCACCTCCCGGGCCCGCGGGGTGAAGCCCGGGCCGGCGAGCTCGGCCACGAGGTGCGGCGAGGGATCGGTGAAGAGGTCGTGGTGCTTCCAGGGCGACACACCCAGCGTGTCCAGCCAGGAGTCCGGTGCCGTCCACAGCCCGGTGCGCTTGCGCTCCCGGATGGTGTCGGCCAGGTGCTCGGGGTCGGGCTCGGCCTCGTGGACCAGGCTCGCGGCGCCGGCGTCCCCGGGCCGCTCGAGCAGCGCGTCGAAGAGCGGCAGCAGGATCGCCTGGCGCAGGCCGGGCTCTTCGAGCTTGACCAGGGCGCGGCGAGCCGCCTCCGGGCTGCCCTCGGCCCACTTGGTGACCTCGTGCGGGAAGTCGGCCAGGCGCCGGCGACCCTCGCGGTCGCGCAGCAGGTCCGGCACGGTCTCGGGGGTCGGGAAGGCGATGTTGGTGGCGGTGTGCTCGACCAGCCCCTCGACGGTCTCCGCCGGGGCCTCGAGCAGGTCGGGGTCGTGGTGCAGGCGGACCGCCCGGCCCACGAGCAGCTCGAACGCCGAGCGATGGGCCTGCGTGCCGAGCCGGCGCGCGACGGCGTCGGCGCCGGGCGGGACCGACCAGCGAGTCCGGTCGATGACCCGGTCCAGCGGTGATCCGGTCCGGAAGTCGGCGGGCAGGTCCGCCGTGACCAGGTTCGGGCGCGGCTCCTGCAGCGGGCAGGTCGACCAGGTGTACTCGGCCGCGACGGCCCTGGGCAGGACGCCCAGGACCGCGTAGATCGTGATCGCGGCCTCGGCCGGGGTGCCGGGAAGGCGCAGCAGCGGCTGGCCGAAGAGCAGGCCGTTCAGCGCGTGGCGGACGCCTGCCTCGTCGGCATGACCGGCCGCGAGCGGCTCCTTGCCGCCGACCGCGGCGATGCCCTCCGACCATGCCTGCTGCGCGCCGACGGCGAACGGCTCGAACTTGAACCGGCAGGTGCCGGCCACCCCGAAGTGGCCGCCGCGGCCCTGCTCGGCGAAGCACCAGTACCGCCCGTGGCGGGGGACGGTGACGACCCGGAGGCTGTACACCGGATGGTCCAGCGTGGAACGGACCGCCGGCTGGACGACCGCGTCGTCGATCAGTCGCTCGGCGACCGCCCAGAACTCCGGAGCCGCGGACGAGGCCGTGTCCGAGGCCCGTATCGGGGCGAAGCCCCGGCCCTCGACGTCGGCCCACGCGATGAGGTTCGCTGTCATGCCTGTGCCTTTCCGAGGGTGGCCAGCAACAGCTGGCTCAGCGCCGCCGAGCGGTCCTGGAGCCGGGGGAAGGTGGCGGTGGACTCGAGTGGGCGCAGGCGGGGGTTGCCGGCGTCGTCGAAGGCGCGCGGAACGGTGCCGAGGGGTGAGCAGAGGAAGAACCGGAGGCGGAGCCAGGGCTCGCGGAGGAGTTTGTAGAAGGTCCACTCGTGGCCGAGGCCGTAGGTGATGCCGCAGCCGAGGGCCGACATGACGACGTCGCGCAGCTGGATGTGGCCGATGGCGTCGCGGCGCTGGGCGCGGTCGAGATGCCCGCCGATGGAGGGGACGAGGATGGTGTACGGGTTGCAGGCCGGGTCGTCGCCGTCGGGGATGTCGATGTGGTCCTCGCGCCCCTCGTGGGCGAGGTTCCAGAAGTTGCCGGGCTCGGAGTAGTAGCGGATCAGGCCCTCCGCGACCTGCCGGCAGCGGGCCTCGCGGACCCGTTCGTCGACGGCGACGCCGGCCTGCAGGTACTGCAACAGCGACCCGGCCGCCTGGTCGACGTGCACGGCCCCGTCGAGATGGGAACGGGTCAGCACGGCGAGGTAGCCGGCGACGCCGCGCAGCACCTCGCCGGGCTGGCCGAGGTGGTCGAGGTCCTTCTTGCGCAGGACCGCGTGCAGCAGGTCGCTCTTCGTGATGGCGACGAGCAGCTGGACGCCGGCGCCGGGGTCGGCGACGACCTCTCCGTCGAGCAGGGTGAGGCGGCGGCCGATCTCGGTCTGCACGTGGTCGCGGCGGCTCCTGACCACGGCCTGCCCCACGGCGTGCGTGGTGCCGGGGCGCAGGCTGCCGTCGAGGACATCGGTGTACGCGCTCTCCTCGGCCAGGCTGTCCTCCGCGAAACGGTCCATGGAGGCCGAGACGAGCGGGTCGATCACCCAGACCAGCGCGTCGTAGTCGCGCAGCTTCACCCGCTCCCGGGGCGAGCCGTCGTCCGGGTCGAACATCTCGCCGGGCAGGTCGGCCAGGCCGGTCCAGGTGCGCCGGGTGCGGCACTGGGTGCGCATGACCAGCGGCTGCCGGAAGCCCTTGCCCCACTCGGCGGCCCGCCGCTGACCGTCCACGACGGTCCGGCGGATCACGTCCTGGATCGCGTCGAGCACCTCCGGCAGCTGCTCCTTGAGGATGCCCTCGGGCCGGCCCCAGCGGTCCATCATCGTCGGCTCGATGGCGTCGCCGACGGCCAGGGTCTGGGCGTACATCGAGGAGCGGCTGCGCATCGGGATCTGCTCCAGCGGGCTGAGCTGGTATTCGCGGATGCGCCCGTCGTCCTGGGCCGGCAGGAAGTTGTGCGGGTTGTCGAGGTTCTGGTGCATCGTGCGCAGGAGCAGGTAGGTCTTGCCGCTGGCCGGCGCCCCGATCGCGGCGATCATGTTGTACTCGTCGACGTGGTGCTCCGTGGCGTTCACGCCCGGCCGATCGAGCACCGGCGCCGAGTCGGGGAAGATGTGCCCGCCACCGCACAGCAGGTACACGTAGTCGATGTCCAGGTCGTTGAACCGCGGATCGGTGGAGCACGGCATCGGGAAGTCGTGGCCGACGACCGACAGCCGCCAGGGGAAGCGCCGCGACTGGGTGGCCATGGGCCCGACCTCGAGCCGGAAGCAGGGCGGGAACGCGAACCGGCCGTTGTCGGTCATGACCGGGGCCGCGCCGAGGGCCGCCCCGCACGCCGGGCAGGTGCGGCCGAAGCGGCGCAGCAGCTGATGGTCGCCGCCACCGCCGCGGCCGGTCCCGGCGCCGTTGCCGCCCGAGCCCGAGCCGCCGTTCGAGGGCGGCACGGGCCGGCGCGGCCGTGGCGGCCACACGCGCGCGTACAGGTCCTGCAGGCGGGCGATCATCCGAACACCGCCCAGGACAGCAGCGCCAGCACGGAGAACACGCCGAGCAGGGCCAGCCCGGCCAGCAGGCCGACCCGGGTGCCCCATTCCCGGCCGGCCGTCGCGGCCGCCTCCAGGTAGCCGGCGAGACGCGCCTCGACGGCCTCCACCGTGGCCGGCGGCGCGGCGGGACCGGCGTGCAGCCAGTCGCCGAACTTGTGGCCGAGGCTCGTCAGCTCCGAATCCGGTCCGACCGCCTGCTCGACCCGGCGACGCAGGTGCTCTCGTCCCGGGAAACGCAATCCTGCCAGCTCCATCAGCCGCCCATTCCGAATACGATCACGACCAGCACCAGCACGACGCCGAAGACCGCGGCCCCGCAGGCCACGCCGGCCAGCAGCGCCCTGAGCACCGCCAGCTCCCAGGCCCGCCGGCGCACGGTCTCGTAGCCGTGGCGGACCCGGGCGGGCAGCGGGCCGGGCAGCGCCAGCGCGCTGTGGCGGATGCCGTCCAGCTCCCGCCGCATCGCCTCCGAGCGCTGCGTCCTCGGCGGCTCGATCGGCCCGGTCCGGCGCACGACGCAGGCGCGCTCGGCGTCGATGAGCCGGTTCACCCACTGCAACGCCGACCAGTCCGGATGCTCGATCTCGCGGCCGAAGGGCTCCACCGCCGCCTCGATGAGCGGGTCCCACCGCAGCTCGGCGGTGTTCTGCCAGCGGCGGCGCAGCGCCGAGCGGACCTCGTCGCGCTCGTCGGCCGCCCGCCGCCCACCGCCGAGATCGGTGAGCAGCGTCTTCTCGACCCATTCGCGGCCGGCCAGCGTGCACAGCACCACCAGGGCGAAGCCGAACCGGTCGTGGGCACGCAGCACCTGGGCGCTGCGCTGGCCGTGCCGCACGCGGCCGTACGCCCAGACCGGGGTGAGCCGCAGCTGGGCCGGCGGAGGGTTCAGCCGGGTGGCCGCGTCGATGTCGATGAGCACGAAACCGGAGGAGTTCGCGGTGCTGTACCGGCACACGTTGTCCGGCTTGATGTCGCAGTGCACCATCCCGCGCCGGTGCAGCGCGTCGAGGCCGGAGCCCATGCCGATGAAGTCGCTGAGCTGCTGGACGGCCGGCCGCGCCAGGAACGGCGCCCAGTTCAGCTGCTTCATCCACGGGGACACGGCGAGCAGGTACAGGTCCGGGCTCGGCACGTCGTCGCCGAACCAGCTCGGGTACACCCCCCGCACCTGCCGCAGGAGGTCCTCGGGCGCCAGCTCCAGCTCGGTCTGGACCGTCCCGTCGAGGATCTCCGTGCTGCCGTCGGTGTTGACGATGTGCACGGGCACGACCGCCCACGGCGGCTCGATCGGGGCGCGGTCCTCCTCGCCCGGCAGGTCGGCATTGGCACCCTGCACGTCCGAGGCCTGCTGGCGCAGGTAGTAGCGCAGCGCCTCGGTGTCGGTGCGGTCGGCGCAGCGGTAGATCTTGACGTGCCAGCGCTGCCAGTGCGAGGCCTGGCGGCTGTGCGCCTCCGTGTAGCGCACCCCGGTGCTGATCAGGCGCACTCCGTCCGGCGAGCCGGGGTCGGGCACGTTGAACTGCACCGTGCGCGACTCGGCGGAGACCGGCGGGTCCACCACCAGCTCGGCGTGCCAGCCGGAGCCCTTGAGCCTGACGACGAGATCCGGCTCCTGCAGCGTCATCGAACCTCCGTGGTCAACAGCTTGTAGCCGACCTCGCTCTGCCCGGCTCCGGTGCGGGCGGCCGACAGGCCGTAGGTGATCCGGCCGCTGGTGCCGACCGGCAGGGAGTGCCCGGGTGGCAGGGCGCGACCGTCGACACGCACCAGGTAGTTGCGCCGCTCGTTGCAGCGATGCAACCGGGTGACGCCGGCGTGGTGGCGGATCAGGAGCAGGCGTCCGCGCGGCACCACCGCGGCGAAGTCGGGAATGCGCACGATCGTGCCCGTGGTGACGCCCAGTCCCCGGCCGAACGGCAGCCACTGGTCGGTTTCGGGCAGCAGATACCGCCAGCGCCAGTCGCCGTACACGAGGGTGAGGGCGGCCGCCGTGGTCACGACCGGCGCCGGCTCCGGCCGGCAGGGGGCCGTCTCCGGGCCGCTCGACTCGGGCATCGTCGCGGTGCCGGGCGGGCCGGTGCCCGGCTCCGGCAGCGGCGGGTGCAGCGTGATGCGGTAGCCGGGCGCGGCCACGTTGTCCTGGCGGTCGATGTGCACCCGGACCCGGGCGCCGGGCAGGTTCTCGCGCACGATCCGCCCGGCCAGTCGCTGCAACAGGCCCGGCTCGGCCGGCGGCCGCATGGTGACGACCACGGCCCGGATGAGCAGGGTGTGCGCGTCCCGGTGGTTGCGGGCCTCGGCACAATAGGCGCCGAGCGATCGCTCGAGGGCGAGCAGCACGATCGAATCGAGGACAGCCCCGGAAACGTTCCGGCCCGGCTCGGTCCCGCCCACGTTGGCCTCCGGCGAGGGTGCGGCAACCGCGACGACGATGGTGCCCGGCAATCGCATGCGCGATCACCGGGCTCGTTTCACCGTAGGGCAGGGGCCACGCGGCCCGCATTCGCCGTTCAGGTCGCCCGGAAACCGGATCGGCGGGTGCGTCCGGAAAACGGCGGGTGCCATTCCGAATGAAGTATTTCGCTGTCTCAATGCACTCTTGCGTGACACCGATAACTTCGAGGAGCGAACAGCCGGGGCGAGGGGGACGCGATGGAGCTCGGGGTCGATCTCGGAACGTCGAGCACGGTGGCGTTCCTGCGGCGGGACGACGGCGCGACGGAGCCGGTGCTCTTCGACGGGGCGCCGCTGCTGCCGTCCGCCGTCTTCGCCGACGAGGCCGGTTCGCTGCTCGTCGGGCGCGACGCGATCCACTCCGCCCGCGCCCGGCCCGAGCGCTTCGAGGGCAACCCGAAGCGCCGCATCGACGAGGGGGCGGTCTTCCTCGGCGCCGAGGTGCCGGTCGAGGCGCTGCTCGGCGCGCTGCTGCGGCGGGCCGCGGCCGAGGCGCACCGGGTCGCCGGGGCGCCGCTCGCGGGGCTGACCGTGTGCCACCCGGCGTCGTGGGGCCCCAACCGCCGGGCGGTGCTGCAGCGGGCCGCGGCCACGACCGGGTTGTCGCCGGTGCGGCTGGTGCCCGAGCCGGTCGCCGCGGCCGCCTTCCATCTCCGGCGGCACGCTACCGGCCCGGCCGACCTGCTCGTCTACGACCTCGGCGCGGGCACGTCCGACGTGGCCGTGGTGCGGTACACCCCCGGCGCGCCCCTGGAGGTCCTCTGCGCCGGCGGCCTCGACGACACCGGCGGCCAGGACGTCGACGCCGCGATCGTGGAGCTGCTGCGCTCGCGGTGCGGGACGCCGCAGCTGTGGGCGCGGCTGGACAACCCGGTCTCCGTCGCCGACCGGGCCGCGCGGCGGCAGCTCTGGGACGACGTGCGCACCGCGAAGGAGATGCTGTCGCGGGTCGCGACGACGACGCTGTTCCTGCCCCTGCTGGAGACCGACCAGATCCTCACCCGCGCGGAGGTCGAGGCGCTCGCGGCGCCGCTCATCCAGCGCACCCTGAACGCGATCACCGCGACCCTGGCCGGCTGCCCGGTCCCGCTGCGCCCGCTGGCCGGCGTGGTCCTGGTCGGCGGCGCGAGCCGGATGCCGCTGGTGGCGGCGATGCTGCACCGGGCGTTGCAGGTCCCGCCGACGATCACCGACCAGCCCGAGCTCGTGGTGGCGGCGGGGAGCATCGACCCGCTGCTCATCGGCGCCCCGGCGCCGGCGGCCATGCCTGCCTGGTCGGCGGTCTCACCCCCGCCGCCCGCCTGGACCCGGCCGGCGGTCTCACCCCCGCCGCCACCCGCCTGGACCGGGCCGGCCTATCCGGCCCCCGCGCCGATGCCGGGCGCCGTCATCACGATCGTGGAGCTGATCACGCTCAGCACGCCCTCGTACACCGGCGTCACGCTGCGGGGCCAGCTCCACGCCGACTACGGGGTCATGGAGCACGTCTTCCCGGCCGACGCCGACGGCCGGCTGCTGGTGTTCTCCGACGGCAACGCCCTGGCCCGGTACGCCGTCGCGCATGCCGGCGAGGACGCGCTGCTGGCCACTCCCGGCTCGCGCGTGCGCAACGACGGCGCCGACGAGCTGAGCTTCGACCTCGACCTGCTGCCCGAGCACCTCAGCGGGCCGCCGGAGGGCTGGCTGCCCGCCTACGTGTGCCGCTGCCGCGACCTGGCCGCCCAGCTGGGGATCTTCCTCGACCTGCCGGACGTGGACGACCTCGTCGGCGAGTACACCACCATCGACCAGGTCGACGACATCCTGCGCCGGCACCGCGACGAGCCGACGGCCCGGGCCGCCCGGCGCAAGCTGGCCCGCGTCGACCGGGCCCGGCTGCTCGAGGACTGGGCCGAGCTCATCGAGCTCATCGACCGGTCCATCGTGCAGCCGGGCTGAGGCGCGCTCAGCGCCGCACGGCGAGTTCGCCCAGCTCGGACCAGTCGTCCTGGTCGACCGTGGTGCTCACGATGCGCGGGGTCTCCTGGAGGTACTGCGGCAGCGTGCGCTGCGCCTCCTTGAAGTGCTCCGAGCTCACGTGCGCGCCGCCGGCCTCGCCGTCGCGGAACGCCTCGACCAGCACGTACTCGTTCGGGTCGTCGAGGCTGCGGGACCAGTCGAACCAGAGGCAGCCCGGCTCGGCCCGGGTCGCCGCCGTGAACGCCCCGGCGATCTCGGGCCAGCTCGCGGCGTGCTCCGGCAGGACGCGGAACTTCGCGGTGATGAAGATCATGAGTGCTCCTTTCCTGCCAAGGATTCTGCCGCGTCGCGGGAAGTCGCGAGTGGTGAAGCGTGCCAGAATGGGCGCATTGCCGGTGGGGGAGGACGGTCGATGGACGAGGCACTCGCCCGCAGCGGGATCATGCAGGGCATCGACGCGGACGCCGCGGAGGAGCTGGCGCGCGGCCTCGACCACGTCGACGTGCGCCGCGGCGACGTCCTGTTCAACGAGGGCGAGCCCGGCGACAGCCTGTACATCGTGCTGCAGGGCAAGATCAAGCTCGGTCGGCGGGCGCACGACGGGCGGCAGAACCTGCTCGCGATCATGGGCCCCGGCGACATGGTCGGCGAGCTTGCGCTGTTCGACCCCGGCCCGCGCACCGCGACCGCCACAGCCGTCGTCGACTCGCGCGCCTCCCGCCTGACCAAGGCCTCCCTGCGCTCCTGGCTGGTCCGCCGCCCGGAGATCGCCGAGCAACTGCTGCGCGTGCTGGCCCGCCGCCTGCGCCGCACCAACGACGCGCTCGCCGACCTCATCTTCACCGACGTGCCGGGCCGGGTGGCGAAGAAGCTGCTGCAGCTGGCGGGCCCCTTCGGCGTCCGCGACGGCGGCGTCCTGCGGGTCACCCACGACCTCACCCAGGAGGAGCTGGCCCAGCTGGTGGGCGCGTCCCGCGAGACGGTCAACAAGGCCCTGGCGGACTTCAGCTCCCGCGGCTGGATCCGCCTGGAGGGCAAGAGCGTCGTCATCGCCGACCCGGAGCGCCTGGCCCGCCGCGCCCGCGTCTGACCCGCTGCCCTCGGCCGCTGTCGCCCGATTGCGAGGGAAGAGTTCCGTGCCGGACGCGGTGATCGAGCTCGATCCGAGCATCCCGTGGGAGCCTCCGGAGGCCCCGCCCCCGCCGTCGGTGCGGGCTCGGCGGCGGTGGGCCGCGTTCGCCGCGGTCGTGCTGCTCGCCGCGGGGACGCTGGTGGCCGCGGTGCCGCGCGGGCATCGAGCCCCTCTTCACCGTCGACGGCTTCCGGGTGCTCAACGCCCAGACCGGCGGTGGCCGGCTCGTCGTCGGGCGGTTCCAGCCCGTCGGCGCGGGCACCCAGGTCGAGGTCCGGAGCCTGCGCGACGGCGCCCGGCTCTGGTCGAGGACGCTCGACGTCGACCAGCACCTGACGTTCCTCACCGACGACGTCATGGCGCTGCAGACCGATGGGCGCTCCGGCTCGGCCGACGCGCTCACCGTGCTGGACGCGGCCACCGGCGCGCAGCTGTGGCAGCGCGGGCAGATCGCCTATTTCGGGCAGGCCGGCGGGCGGATCCTCGCCGAGGACGTGGCCGGCGCCGCCGGGGAGACCGGGGCGGTCGAGGTCCGTCCCGCCGGCGAGGACCCGGCGAACCCCGAGCCGGAGCAGCGCGGCCGGCGCTACCTCGCGCTGGACGAGTGGACGGGCGCAACGGTGTGGGAGGTCCGCGTGCCGGTGGGCTCGATCGCCGACTTCCGGCTGACCGGCGGTGGCCATACCGGCCCGGCATACATGTCGCAGCTGAGCCCGGCGGGCGTGCTGCAGATCCGCGACCTCGGCACCGGCCGGGTCGTCGCGGAGCACCGGCTGGACTTCTCCGGGGCGATCTCGTCGTTCCGGACGGGCGACCCGGCCGTGACCGAGCAGGTGCTGATCGCCAAGGCCGGCGCGCGGGGCACGGACGTCTACGACCGCGGCACGGGCCGGCTGCTGTGGCACTGGCAGGCCGAGCGCCCGAGCCCCTGGGGAGCGGACCTCTTCGCCTGCGCCCCCGGCCTCTACTGCCTCGGCGACGACTCCGGACTGACGGCCCTCGACGCGCGGACCGGCGCACGGCGCTGGCACGCCGACGGCTACAACCAAGTGCTGGGCGGGGACGGCGCCGTCCTGCTCGTCAGGCCGGGGCGGCCGGGCGGTGACGCCGCGGCGCCCGTCGTGGCGCTCGACGCCCGCACCGGCCGCGCCGCCCGGGAACTGGCCGGGTGGCATTTCGCCGGGACCGTGCCCGGCCGCGGGCTCGTGCTGTGGAAGTCCACCGGCGATCGCGCGGCGGTGCTCGGCCTGGCCGATCCGCTCGGCGGGCGGGTCACCGTGTTCGGCCGGTCGGCGAGCTGGGACGGCCGGCCCGAGTGCCAGTGGGACCGCGGCATGCTCGCGTGCCTGGCCGACGGGGTGCTGGCGGTGTGGCGGCTGCCGTGAACCCGGCTCAGCGGCGGCGCTTGTGCTGGGCCCGCAGGGCGAGCGGAGCGTCCTCCAGGATCACGATGCACTTGTTCTCCAGGCGGACCCAGCCGCGCGAGGCGTACTGCGCCAGCACCTTGTTCACCGACTCCCGCGACGCCCCCACGAACTGCGCCAGCTCCGTCTGGGTGAGATCGTGCACGACCCGCGTCGCGCCGCCCTCCGCGACCCCGAACTGGTGCGCGAGCTGAATCAGCTGGCCCGCCACGCGGCCCGGCACGTCGCTGAAGAGGCGGTCGTGGACCGTCGCCCGGTTGCCGCGGATGCGCCGCGCGACCACGCGCAGGAGCTGTTCGGCGACCTCGGGGTGCTGGGCCATCCAGCGGTACAGTGCCGTCTTCGACAGCCGCGCCAGCCGGGCGTCGGCCACCACGGTCGCGGTCGTCGTGCGCGGGCCGCCGTCCAGCAGCTCGACCTCGCCGAAGGGCTGGCCGGGGCCGATCAGGGCGAGCAGGCCCTCGCGGCCGTCGGAGGAGCGGCGGGAGAGCTTCACCTTGCCCGACAGCAGCACGTACAGGCTGTCGCCGGCCTCGGACTCGCGGAACAGCACCGTGCGCCGGCCCGCGGTCACCGTCTCGAACTCGGCGACCAGGTCCTCGGCGGCCACCGGGTCGAGGGACTCGAACAATGCGGTGGCAAGCGGACTTGGCGCGGTCAGCGTGATGCTCATGTCGTCCTCCCCGGGCGGCGGTACCGAGTACCGTTCTGACGGTACGGCATGCCACCATGGCTGGGCAACAGGCTGATCTGGAGATACGCGAGGATGGCATGGTGACCGGAACTGCAGCTCCCGTGAAGCAGCGGCTCGTAGACGCGGCGCTCGACCTGTTCGACGAGCGCGGCTACGAGCAGACGACCGCGGACGACATCGCCGACCGGGCGGGCGTCGGGCGCACGACGCTGTTCCGGCACTACCGGTCCAAGGAGGATGTGATCTTCCCGGACCACGACCGGCTCATCGCCGCGGTGCGGGAGCGGCTGGCCACGTCCAGCGCCGACACGGCGATCCTCGCGGTGACCGAGGCGGTGCGGCTGGTGCTGCTCAGCTACGTCGAGGAGGCGGACCGGGCGCGGCGGCGGTATGCGATCACGAGCCGCGTGGCCGCCCTGCGCGACCGGGAGATCGCGAGCGTGGCGCGGTACCAGCGGCTCTTCCGCGAGTTCATCGCGGGCTGGATGGGCCCGGCGCCGGCCGACGCGCTGCGCGCCGAGCTCATGGCGGCCGCCGTCGTCTCCGCCCACAACCACGTGCTGCGCCGCTGGCTGCGGCGGGAGGCGGCCGATCCCGCGGCCGAGCTCGAGGCGGCGATGGCCCGGGTGGTCCAGCTCTTCGCCGGCGACTCCGGCGACGGGTCGATGGTGATCGTCCTGCGCGACACGAGGGACCCCGAGCAGGTCGTGACCGCCGTGCGTCAGGCGCTGAAGCGATAACAATATATATCTGCGAACATGTCGCGGAAACAGGCCGTTCCTAGCGTGAGTGCATGGCCGACACGCTGGAAACCCCGCAGCATCAGGATCTCGTCGAGGCCGCGGGCATGCCCGTCGGCGGCGGGGAGATCAAGCCCGGGTACGACCCGCGGCTCACCAACGAGGACCTCGCGCCCCTGCGCAGGCAGACGTGGGGCGCGTACAACATCTTCGCGTTCTGGATGTCCGACGTGCACAGCGTCGGCGGCTACGTCACCGCGGGCTCCCTCTTCGCCCTGGGCCTGTCCAGCTGGCAGGTGCTGGTGGCCCTCGTGGTCGGCATCGGCATCGTGTACTTCTTCTGCAACCTCGTCGCCAAGCCGAGCCAGGCCACCGGGGTGCCGTACCCCGTGATCAACCGCGTGGCGTTCGGCGTGCTCGGCGCCAACGTGCCCGCGATCATCCGCGGCTCGATCGCCGTGGCGTGGTACGGCATCCAGACCTACCTGGCCTCCGCCGCGCTCGACGTGGTCGTGCTCAAGCTCTGGCCGGGCCTGGCCCCGTACGCCGACGTCGACAGGTGGGGCCTGTTCGGCCTGCCGCTGCTGGGCTGGTGCTCGTACGCGCTGCTGTGGGTGCTGCAGGCCGCGGTGTTCTGGACCGGCATGGAGACGATCCGCCGGTTCATCGACTTCTGCGGCCCGGCCGTGTACGTGGTCATGGCGGTGCTCGCGGGCTACCTCATCTACAAGGCCGGCTGGGGCGCCATCGACCTGAGCCTCGGCGAGGTGCGGTACCACGGCCTCGACGCGGTGCCCGTGATGCTCGGCGCGATCGCGCTCGTGGTGTCGTACTTCTCCGGCCCCATGCTGAACTTCGGCGACTTCTCGCGCTACGGCAAGTCGTTCGGCTCGGTCCGGACCGGCAACCTGCTCGGCCTGCCGGTCAACTTCCTCGCCTTCTCGATCCTCGTCGTCGTCACCTCGTCGCTGACGATCCCCATCTTCGGCGAGCTCATCACCGACCCCGTGCAGACGGTCGCGCGGATCGACTCGACGTTCGCGATCGTCCTCGGCGCGCTCACGTTCACGATCGCCACCATCGGCATCAACATCGTCGCGAACTTCATCTCGCCCGCGTTCGACTTCTCCAACGTCAGCCCGCAGCGCATCAGCTGGCGGGCCGGCGGGATGATCGCCGCGGTCGGCTCGGTGCTCATCACGCCGTGGAACCTCTACAACAACCCGGACGTCATCCACTACACGCTGGAGATCCTGGGTGCGGCGATCGGGCCGCTGTTCGGGGTCCTCATCGCCGACTACTACCTCGTGCGCCGGCAGAAGGTGGACGTCGACGCGATGTTCACCATGAGCCCGGACGGGAAGTACTGGTACCGCAAGGGCTACAACCCGCCCGCGCTCATCGCCACCGCGGCCGGGGCCGTGGTCGCGGTCGTGCCCGTGCTGTGGTCGGGCGGGCCGGGGATGCACACGACGGCGCAGTACAGCTGGTTCATCGGCATGGCGCTGGGCCTGCTGGTCTACCTGGGACTCGCGAGGAAGGCCGCGTAGCGATGCGCATCCGCGTGGTCAACCCGAACACCACCGCGGCGATGACCGCGCTGATCGGGGCGAGCGCCCGGGCCGTGGCGGGCCCGGGCGTGCTCGTCGAGGCCGTCACCTCCGCGACGGGACCGGCCTCCGTCGAGAGCCACTACGACGAGGCGCTGAGCGTGCCCGGCCTGCTCGCCGCGGTCGCCGACGGCGAGGCGTCCGATGTGGACGGCTACGTCGTGGCCTGCTTCGGCGACCCGGGCCTGGACGCCGCCCGCGAGCTGGCCCGCGGCCCGGTCGTCGGGATCGCCGAGGCCGCCATGCACGCCGCGGCCCTGCTCGGCCGCGGCTTCAGCGTCGTCACCACGCTGGAGCGCACCCGGGGCCGGGCGTGGGAGCTGGCGCACCGCTACACCGCCCCCGGCGCCTGCCGCGGGGTGCACGCGTGCGACATCCCGGTGCTGGAGCTCGACGCCGACCCGCACCTGGCCGACCGGGTCGCCGCGCTGGGCGGCCTGGCGCTGGAGGAGGACGGCTCCGACGTGATCGTGCTCGGCTGCGCGGGGATGGCCGGGCTGTGCGAGGCCGTCTCGGCGCGGCTGGGCGTGCCGGTCGTGGACGGGGTCGGCGCCGCCACGCTGCTCGTGCAGTCGCTGGTGACCCTGGGCCTGCGCACCTCGGCGCGCAACGAGTACGCCCCGCCACTACCCAAGCCCTACACCGGCGCGCTGGCCGGCTTCGGGATGACGATTCAGAGCGGGTCGGCGAAGAGCCCGGTGTCGCGGGGCAGCCGCGCGATGTAGGACTGCAGCCGCCCGTGGTGCCCGGCGCAGGCCGCGATGAGCGCGTCGGCGTCGCGGGCGGTGAACGCGGCCAGCATCGCGGCGTGGTCGCGGTGCAGCAGCTCGCGGTCGGCCGGGCCGAGGTGCGTCATGGGCTGTAGCGGCTCGGTCATGTTCCAGGCCGTGCCCAGCATGTGCAGCAGCCGCCGCATCCGGCACGGGCGGATCAGGGCGAGGTGGAAGCCGCGGCTCTCGCGGTGGTACGCCCGCCCGTCCCCGGCGCGCACGGCCGCCTCGAGGGCCGTGTGCGCCGCGGCCGCCCGCTCGTCGTCCTCCCCGCGCACGAAGGCCACCGCCACGCGCAGCGCCGCGGTCTCGAGGGCCTCGCGGACAAGATAGATCTCGGCGAATTCGGCGGCGGTAAGTTTCGCGACCCGGTACCCGAGATTCGGCCGATGGTCGACGAGCCCCTCGCCGATGAGCGTCATCAGGGCCTCCCGCACCGGGATGCGCGACACCCCGAACGCGGCCGCCACCGCGTCGACCGGGATCGCCGAGCCGGGCGGGACGTCGCCGTCGAGAATGCAGCTGCGCAGGTCCTCGAGGACCGCGCCGGGTGCGTGACCGGCGGGCCGCCCGGCGAGCCGCGCGACCAGGACCGAGCGCCTGCGGGGACCGGGCATGGCTCACCTCCCGCGGGCGAGGGTACGGCGGCCCCGTTATCGGCGGATTTCGCGGATGTTGACGCCGCGACACGCATCGATCAGGCTGCCCGCCATGACCACCGTCCTGCTCGTCGCCGTCCTGCTGCTCGCCGTGCTCACCGTGTTCAACCTGGTGCTCGTGCTGGGCGTGATCCGCCGTCTGCGCGCCTTCGAGGGCCGTCCGGATGCCGGGCCGCCCATGCTCACGGCGCCCGCGGGCACGCGCGTCGGCGACTTCACGTCGTCCACAGTGGACGGTAGCGAGGTGTCCCTCGGGAGCCGGGCGCTGGTCGGGTTCTTCTCGACCACCTGCCCGGCCTGCCACGAGCGGCTCGGCGACTTCCGCGAGGCCGCGGCCCGGCACTCCGGTGCGGCCTTCGCGGTCGTGGTCCGCGACGGTGGCGGCGTCGAGCCGATGCTGGCCGGGCTGGGCGACACCCCCGTGGTCGTCGAGGACCCGGACGGCCCGGTCGCGAGCGCCTTCGGGGTGCAGGGCTTCCCGGCCTTCGTGCTCGTGCGCGCGGGCGTCATCGAGTCGACCGGCGTGCAGGTGCCCGTTCCCGCGTGAAAAAGGCCGGCCCGGCACCCCCAGGGAAGGGAGGGGATGCCGGGCCGGTTTCTGGGGGTACGGGAGTGACGACTATTCGCCGGCGGGCACGGCCAGCGGCGTGCTCAGCGCGGCCGGGACGCCCAGGTTCGGGGTACCGTCGCTGTTCCAGGTGATCTTCTGCGCCCGGGTGCTGCGGTTCATGTCGCAGCCGCCGGAGGCGGAGGTGTTGGCGTGGTACACCATCCAGTCCTCGGTGCCGTCGGGCGACTTGAAGAACCCGTTGTGCCCGGGTCCGTAGACGCCGTTGGCGTTGGAGCGCTGGAACACCGGCGTGGAGGTCTTCACCCACGACGAGGAGCTGAGCGGGTCACCGCCGTTCCAGGTGAGCATCCCCAGCTTGTAGTCGGGCGTGGAACAGTGGCTGGCGGAGAAGACGATGTAGGTCTTGCCGCCGTGCTGGATGACCTCCGGGGCCTCGTTCACCGCGCCGCCGACCGTCTCCCAGCTGTACGTCGGCGTGGAGAGCAGCCGCCGGGTGCCGCTGGCGGTCCAGGGGTTCGACAGCGGGCGGATGAACATGGGCTGCGAGCCGTTGTAGTACGTGCCCAGCAGGTACAGCTGGCCGTTGAGCTGCAGGATCGTCGGGTCCAGCTCCCAGGTGTTGTCCTGGGTCGGGTCGAGCATGTCGGCCTTGAACGTGTACGGGCCCATCGGGTCCAGCCCGGCGCTCTCCAGCACGTGGATGCGCTGCGTGCCGAGGTTGTAGGGCTCGACGCCGGCCACGTAGTACAGGTACCACCGCTGCCCGTTGGGACCGTTGAGCAGATGGAACTCGGGCGCCCACATGGTGCCCGCGCCGTTGGAGCGCGTCAGGTTGAAGATGACGGTCTCGGGCGCGGTGGCCAGGCCGCCCAGCGTCGCCGACTTGCGCATGGTGATGGTGCGGTTCCAGGTCGTCGCCGCGAGGTAGTAATAGCCATTGTAGTACTGCAGCCACGGGTCCGGCCCCTGCGGGTCGAGCGGGTTGGTGAAGGTGCCCCCGGTGCCGCCGCCGGTGCCCGGGTTGTACCCGGCCAGCCGCCAGACGCGCGTCGTGGCGCTCGTGCACGGCAGCTGCACCAGCTTCGCGCCCGCCGTGCTGCTGTCCGCGCTCGGCGCGACGCACTTGCCGGACTGCACGCCGGCGAGGTTGAAGGTGTTGGTGGTGCCGGAGATCGTGACCGCCTGCAGCCGGAAGCGCTGGTTGTTCTGGCCGTTGCAGGGGTACTGGATCACGGCCGCGTTTTCCGCGGTGGACTGCCCGGTGATGTCGACGCACGAGCCGGCGGTCAGCGTGCCGACGGTGTACTGGTCCGTCGTCCCCGCCACCGGCGTGAACGTGTAGTTCTGGCGCGTCGAGCCGTTGCAGGCCGCGTCCTGCAGTTGCAGCGCGGCGGTCGAGGCGCCGCCGGGCACCTCGGCGCAGGCGCCGCCGGCTTGCAGCGTGATGGTGCTGGTGAACGTCACCGGCGCGGCGGACGCCGGGGAGGCCTCGAGCGCGACGAGGGGCAGCAGCACGGCGGCGAGCAAGGCCGCGGCGGCCCGTGGCGGACGGGCGAATCGACTCATCTCTCACGTCCTCGGGGTGGGAACCGAAAACCCTTTCGGAGATGGTCACCCGTCGAACTCATGCAGGTCAATGTTGTGACAAATTGTGATGGGGACCGAAATGTTTTCGGCCCCCATCATCCGTGTCTTACCGTGCGGTTCTTACCGTGCGGTGCAGGTGAGCGTCGGCACCGAGTTGGTGCCCGCGTACGAACCGAGGAACCCGAACGACGTGCTCTGCCCGGCGCCCACGGTGCCGTTGTAGTCGACGTTCGTCGCGGTCACGTTCGCGCCGCTGCTGGTGATGTTCGCGCTCCAGAAGCTGGTCACGGCCTGGCCGTTGGCGTACGTCCACTTGACCGTCCAGCCGGCGATGGACTGGCCGCCCGCGGTGACCGTCACCTGGCCCTGGAAGCCGCCCGGCCAGCTGCCGACGACGGAGTACGCCGCGGTGCAGGCCTTCGTGCCGCCCTGCGACTGCGACGGGCTGGCCGACGCGCTGCGCGAGGCGGACGGGCTGGTGGAGGCGCTGCGCGACGCCGACGGGCTTACCGACGGGCTGGCCGACGAGCGGCTGGGCGACGGGCTCGTGGTCCCGCCGTAGACCGAGGCCTGCTTGGCGGTGGCCTTGATGCCGTGCGCGCCGTTGAAGATGCGCTGGCCCCAGGTGGTCAGCTGGTTCGGGTTGAAGCTCGTGGCCATGTCGAGGATCGGGTCGGTGTTGCCGCTCCAGGACCAGCCGATGTACCCGAGCCCGCGGGCGTCGGCCTGGGCCAGCAGCGTCTCGTGGTCGACCTCGCCGGACTGGAACTGCCAGCCGAACTCACCGATCACCAGCGGCCAGTTGTTGTTCTGGAACCGGTCGAGGTAGTCGATGATGGTCTGCGCGTTGGCGTACACGGCGTACATGTGGATCGACAGCACGGTGTTCTTCTGCGTGTCCGCGTCGAGCACCGTTTGGGCGTTGTCGCGCATCACGTTCTGCCAGTCCTGGCCCCAGTTCGGAGCGTCGACCATGAGCAGGTGCTGGAAGCCGTTGCTGCGCATCTTCTGGATCGCGGCGACGGTGGCGGCCGTCCACTGCTGCGGGTTGTTGTTGCCGATCGGCTCGTTGCCGATGTTGATGGAGATGTAGCTCTCCTGGCCGACCAGGTTGGCCTTCTGGCTGATCCAGTAGTTCACGGCCTCGTCGAGCGTGGCCGCGGCGCCGTCCTCGCCGTAGCCGGTGGTGTCGTGCACCTCCAGCACACAGATGAGCTTGTTCGCCTTGCACAGCGAGATGACGTTCGCGACGTCGTTGGAGGGACCCCACCGCTTGCCGGAGCCGAGCACCACCCGCACCGTGTTGGCGCCGAGGGCCTTGACGTCCGCGAACGCCTGGGTGTTGCCGGTGTACCAGACGTGCGGGTGGTTGACCCCGCGCATGATGAACTGCTGGCCGTTGGCCTCCACGATGTTGCGCCCGCTCACGTGGAGGCCGACGGCGGCGGACGCCTCCTGGGCGTACACCACGAACGAGGCGGCGACCGCGACCAGCGCGGCGCCGAAGATCGTGAGTCGTCTCTTCATGACGTACCTGAGTACGCCCCGCCTTTTCGAAACTCAATCGAAGCGCTTCGAGCTGTTGCCGGACCAGCGCTCGGCGGCCCGGGGGCGGTGAAAGATACAGGCTTGCCGGGCGCCCGGCGGGGTATGCGCACGTCATGGCCTCATACACGGTGAACCCGGCCGCCGACGCGCAGGCGGGCATCAGCTGATTCGCTGGTGCATCGCGCGCATGCGGGGACCCGGCTCGCCCAGCGCGTGCCCCTGCTGAGAGACGCGCAGCGCGTCGGCCGGGCGGCCCAGGCGGACCAGGACCTGCATGAGCAGCGCTCGCGGCCCCTCGCGCCGCGGATGCTCGGCGGCGAACGCGGTCAGCTCCGGCACCATCCAGGCCGGGTCGCCGAGATGGCTCGCGGACTCGAAGCGCCGCTCGGTCGCCAGCAGCCGCAGCCGCTCGAGCCGGGCCGCCGCCGCGCGCAACAGCGGCGAGTCCAGCCCGGCCAGCGCCGGGCCGCGCCAGCGCGCCAGCGCGTCGCCGAGCAGCCGCGTCGCGCGCTCGTGGTCGCCGCCGGCCGCGGCCAGCCGCGCCTGCTCGGTCAGCCGCTCGAACTGGTGCAGGTCCAGCGCGCCGCGCTCCACCCGCACCAGGTAGCCGGTCGGGCGGGCGACGATGCACGCGGCGGCCGGGTGCCCGATCGAGCGGCGCAGCGCCGACACGTACGTCCGCACCAGGTCCGGGGCCGTGTCCGGCGGCTCGTCGCCCCAGATCGCGTCGATGACCTGTTGGGGGGCTACATGCGAAGGCTGGTGCTGGCGTTACTGACCGCCGGGGTCGTCGTGCTCGGCGGAGCCACGGCGGCGCACGCGATCAACAAGCAGGGCTGCTACACCAACGCCGGTGAATGGCAGGACAAGTGCCCGGTGGCGCCGCCGTCACCCACTGCGACCCCGACGCCCTGACCGGTGCGGATCGGCCTGCTCGGGCCGCTGGAGGTCATCGACGACGACGGCACACCCGTCGAGCTGCCCGGCGGTAAGCCGCGGATCCTGCTCGCGGTGCTCGCCTGCCACGCGGGGCGCCCGGTCTCGGCCGAGGTCCTCGTCGAGTCCCTCTGGGGGACCACGCCGCCCGCCCGGGCGGATGCCAACGTCAGGGTGTACGTGCACCACCTGCGCAAGGCGCTGGGCGGCGACCGCATCGGCCGCCGCCCGGAGGGCTACGTGCTGCGGCTGGAACCGGACGAGCTCGACGCCGCCCGGTTCCGGTCGCTGCTCGCGATCGCCCGCACCGCCACGGCCGAGCCCGACCGCGCCCGGCAGGCCCTCGAGGCGGCCCTGGCCCTGTGGCGCGGCCCCGCACTGACCGGGCTCGAGTCGGTGCCGGCCCTTGCCGCCGACGCCACCGGGCTGGAGGAGCTGCGGCTGCAGGCGCTCGAGCAGCGCTTCGAGGTCGAGCTCGGCCGCGGCCGGCACGAGGGCGTGATCGCCGAGCTGCGGGCGCTGACCGGGCAGTACCCCCTGCGCGAGACGTTCCGCGGCCAGCTGATGCGGGCCCTGGTCGGGGTCGGCCGCGGGGCCGAGGCGGCCGAGGTGTTCGAGTCCGTGCGCCAGGTGCTCGCCGACGAGCTCGGCCTCGACCCCGGCCCGCAGCTGCGCGACCTGCACCTCGCGGTGCTGCGCAACGATCCGCCCCCGGCCGCGGCCGTCCCCGTCCCGCCGGGGCCCGGCGCGGTCGTGCCCCGGCAGCTGCCCGCCCGGGTCGCCGGGTTCACCGGCCGCACCGAGTGGCTGGCCCGCCTCGACGAGCTGCTGCCGACCGGCGACCCCGACCGGGACGTGCCCGTCGCCACCATCAGCGGGCCGGGCGGCATCGGCAAGACCACGCTCGCCGTGCACTGGGCGCACGCGGTCGCCGAGCGATTTCCGGACGGGCAGCTGTACGTCAACCTGCACGGCTTCGACCCGGTCCGCGCCCCCGTCGAGCCCGCCGCCGCGCTGAGCCTGCTGCTGACCGCGCTCGGCGTCCGGCCCCGCGACATCCCGTCCGACCCGGCCGAGCGGGAGAGCCTCTACCGCAGCCTGGTCGCGGCCCGCCGGGTGCTCGTCGTGCTCGACAACGCCTGCGACGCGGCCCAGGTCCGGCCCCTGCTGCCCGGCGGCGCGTTCTGCCTGGCCGTCGTGACCAGCCGCGACCCCCTCGCCGGCCTGGCCGCCGCCGGGGCCCGGCCGCTCATGCTCGGCCTGTTCGACACGATCGAGGCGGCCGACCTGCTGGAGCGCCGCCTCGGGCACTGGCGGGTGGCCGCGGACCCGGCCGCCGTCGCCGACGTCATCGCCCGCTGCGGCGGCCTGCCGCTCGCCCTGAGCGTCGTGGCCGCCCGCGCCGCCGTGACCTCGACGCCGTCCCTGGCCGCGGTCGCCGGCGAGCTCACCCGGGCCCGCCGCACCCTGGACGGCTTCGCGGGCGTCGACGCCGCGACCGACCCGAGGACCGTCTTCTCCTGGTCGTACCGCGTGCTGGACGACGAGACCGCCCGCCTGTTCCGCCTGCTGTCGGTCCACCCCGGCCCGGAGGTCACGGCCAACGCCGCGGCCAGCCTGGCCGGCGTCGAGCCCGGCGAGGCCGGCACCGCCCTGCGCCGCCTGTGCGCCGCGAGCCTGCTCACCGAGGCCGGCCCGGGCCGCTACGGCGCCCACGACCTGATCCGCGCCTACGCCCTCGAGCTCGCCGAGGAGACGGATGCCCCGGCCGACCGGGACGCGGCCCTGGCCCGGCTGCTCGATCACCTCGTGCACACCGCGTACCCGGCGACCCTCCTGCTGGACGCGAACCAGACCCCGACCCCGATCGACCCGCCCGCCCCCGCGGTCACGCCCGACCCCGTCGAGGACCGGGCGCGGGCCCTGGCCTGGTTCGACGCCGAGCGCGCGGTGCTGCTCGCCGCCGTCGAGCGGGCCGGCGCCGACCACCCCTCGCGCGCGTGGCAGCTCGCCTGCAGCTGCGTGGTGTACCTGGAGCGCACCGGCCGCTGGCCGGAGAAGCTCGCCGTGCTCGCGACCGGCCTCGACGCCGTGCGGCGCACCGGTGACCGCGCCGTCGAGGCGCGCATCCTGCGCAGCCAGGGCCGCACGCTCGGCCGCCTGCACCGGCACGACGAGGCCACGGCCCACCTGCGCGATGCGGTCGAGCTCTACCGCGACCTCGGCGACGCCAACGGCCTGGCCCACGCGACCGGGACGCTCGGCGAGCTGCTGGAGGGCGCGGGCCGCTACGAGGAGGCGATGACCCACACCTCGCGGGCCTGCGAGCTGTACCGCGCCGCGGGCAACGTCGTCGGCGAGGCCAGATCCCTGGGCGGCGTGGCGTCCCTGCAGACCATGACCGGCCGCTACGCCGAGGCGATCACCACGTGCGGCCGTGCCCTGGACCTCTTCACCGAGGCGGGCGAGCCGGGCGAGCTGGCCGGCGTCTACGACACCCTGGGCGTGGCCCACCACCACCTGGGCGAGCACGCCCACGCGATCGAGTGCTTCGGCCGCGCCCTGGACCGCCTGGCCGACACGGGCGAGCGCTTCTACGTGGCGCTGGTGCTGACCCACCGCGCGGACACGCATCGCGCGGCCGGCGACCGCGAGCGGGCGCGCCAGGACTACCGGGAGGCGCTGAGCATCTTCACCGGCCTGGGCGCGCGCGAGGCCGAGTCGGTGCGCAACCAGCTCGCGGCCCTGGCCGAGGCGACGCCCCGCCGCCCGTGAAGCGGTGTTTGCTGCGCCTTCGGCGCGGCCGGGGGTTCCCACCCCGCACCCCCCATGGCTGCTGCGCAGCCACTGGCGAGCGCTGCGCGCCGCCAGAGCACCGGCTCGCACGCGCGCGAGGGAGCCGGGTCGACGTGGCCTGCGTGACAGACGTCCACGTCGGCTTCGCCGACGACGGCCACCCCCGGGATCGGCACCCGAACGATCGCCTTCTCCGGCGTGGCGACGGCCGAGACCGTCGATGAACAGCACTTCCGGAGTCGGCCAAAATACTCGGACGGCGCTCGATCTGGGACCGAAAATCGGGTGCGTGATCATCGGCAAAGCAGCAAGCTGGGTGATCCCCAAGTCGTGACGTTGTGTAGGTTTGGCCCCGGTAGCGAAGCAGGAGTCCGTCATGTCGTTGAACCTCCGGCACTCTGCCCGCGCGATCATCCTCGATGCGGATGACCGGGTCCTGCTATGCCGATTCGTCCTGTCTCACCCGGCGGTCCCGAACGGGGCACCGGCCGTCTGGGCTGCTCCAGGTGGCGGGGTGGAACCAGGTGAGGACGGGCTGTCCGCGCTGCGCCGTGAGCTGCGCGAGGAAACCGGCTTGGTCGCCGCCGTCGATCCGCCGCACGTCTGGCATCAAGTAGTCGTTGCCGCAGATCATGCGCCCGGCTTCGACGGCATCGTCAACGACTACTTTCTGATCCGCACCGATCACTTCGAGCCTCGGGGCGAGTTCACCGCCGACCAACTCGCTGCTGAACACCTCGCCGCATTTCGTTGGTGGCAGCTCTCGGAAATCACCAGCTACACCGGACCTGACTTGTTCTCGCCCCGTGACCTCGCCACGCCGCTGACCGGCTTGCTCACGTCCGGGATACCCGCCGTCCCGGTCACACTCGGTCTTTGACGGCGGACGCCGCCCCGTCAGAGCGGATCTGTACGGCCGAGGCGAATGTGTGCTGCGAGCGGATCCTCGGCTGACTCCACCAGGCCGCCGCACGCCTGGGCAGCCGTGCGACGCATGACCGCTGCCGCCACCTGCCGAGCATCCTGCGGATGAGCGGATGTGTCGGGATCACAGCCCTGGCCGGTGGCGGTCACACGAGTTCGATGATCGCTGTCGCTGCGCTGGGGCCGCATGACCGGACCCGGCAGACGCTGTGGCGGCCAACGCGGGCGTCGTCGCTCGTCGCGATGGGCTGCGTCAGGTGATCTGGACGGTGACGGGCGTGGACAGCTTCGTGCCGAGCCGCGCGAACAGCTGATACGTCCCGGCCGGCGGTGGTTTCCGATCGTCGCAGCCGGCCGAGGTCGCCTTGCCGTCCCAGACGATATGGTGCTCCACCTGCTCCGACCGCTTCAGCACGGTCGGTTCGCCGCCGTTCTGCGGGGCGCAGGCGACCGACGAGTACACCTTGACGGCGCCGGCCTGGAGGTAGACCTCCCGGTAGGCGTCGCCGAGATCCCGGATGCAGTCGCGGGTCGACAGGTTCGCGACCATGTGCAGGAGGGTCAGGGGGGCACCGCGGGCCACGGATTGCTGCTGCGGGGCGGCCATCAGGTTGAGGTCGCTGTCGGCGCACGGCGGGGTGACGGACGCCGACGGTGAACCGGCCGCCGCGGCCGGCGGGTTGCCGCTGGATGCCGGGCCGGACGCGACCGCGGCGGATCCGCTCGGGCCGGGTGACGCCCCGGGCGAACGCCACGAAGGATCGAGCCAAGCCCAGAGGCCGCCGCCGACCGCCAGCAGTGCCAGCGCCAGGAGCGCGGTGCGGGCCCGCGCACGCGGCGAAGCGGTCGGGGCCGTCGCCGGTCCGGCTCCGGGCGCGGCGGGCTCTGGAGTGGCGGTGCGAGGCGACGGGGGCGGGGGAACCGGCGCCGCGGCCTCGTCGGTTGTCTCGTCGCGCGGCACGCACAGGCTGCCTTCGGCGACGACGAGTTCCGGCTGTTCGTTGACGGTGGGCGCCACGCCGAGCCCGCGGTGCAGCGCGGTCGCGGCGAGCGGGAGCCGGCTCGACCCGCCGACCAGGAACACGGCCGCCAGCTCGGCCGGCCCGACACCCGCGTCGCGCAGGGCCGCCCGGGTGGCGTCGAGGGTGCGGTCGACGACGCTGCGCGCCAGCCGGTCCAGCTGTTCGCGGCCCAGCGGAGCGTCGAGCTCCAGCAGCGGCAGGTGCACGACCGTCGTGCTCAGCCGCGACAGGCGCTCCTTCGCGCCCCGGACGTGGTCCCACAGCTGGCGGGCGGCGCGCCGGTCCGCCGCGGTCCGCGGCGCGGTGAGCCGCTGCCACAGCTCGGGGCGGCTTGCGGCGTACACCGTGCCGAAGTGCGCCACGATCGCCGCGTCGATGTCCAGCCCGCCCGTGTCGTCCAGGCCCTTGGTGGCGAGGACGTCGAAGCCGTCGGCCCGGCGCCGGACCACGCTGGCGTCGAAGGTGCCGGCGCCGAAGTCGTAGACGACGATCGGTGCGCCGTCCGGCACCGCGCCCTCGACGACGTCGACGAAGTACGCGGCGGCGGCGACCGGTTCCGGGACCATCCGCACGTCCGGCAGTCCGGCCGCGTGTGCCGCGGCGGCCAGGGTGCGCCGCCGGTGCGGTCCCCAGCCGGCGGGGCACGTCACCACGGTGCCGGCCGGCTCGCCCCCCACCACTCGACGCGCCTCCGCCGCGACCCGATCCAGGATCGCGGCGACGCAGTCGATCAGCGGCACCTCGGTGTCGCCGAGCAGCAGGGTCTCCTCGTCGATGCGCCGCTTCGGGTGCGGCTCGTAGCGCTCGGGCTCCGCGGCGGCGGCGTGCACCGCGTCGCCGCCGACGAGCAGCCGCACCGGGTGCCCCGCCGCCGATCCGGCGTGGACCGCCGACGGCAGCAGCGGCGTGCCGTCGAAGAGCAGCGGCTTGATCCGCCCGTCCGGCCAGGACAGCACCGCCACCGTCGACGACGTGCCGAAGTCGATGCCGAGACGCTGACCTGTGGGAGGCACCGGGTCAATCTACGGGACGGTTCCGACGTTGCACGGCTCGCTCGCCGATCGCACCCACGGCTATGCTGCCGCGATGATCGATCTGGACGGTCTGCGGGCCGATGGTTCCTGGCGGCTCACGTGGTCCGGCGACCGGCTCGACGAGGCCGTGTTCCGGCCGGCGCCGGACACCGCCGCCGCCCGTGGCGACCTCGTCGCCGCGCTCGGTGCCGGTTCGGGCGACTCGGGCGATCCGGAACGGTGGGAGGCCGCGCTGATCGGCGCGCTGCTGAGCGATCCGGTCTCGGCCGGGCTGCGCCGGCTGGAGCTGCACCTCACCGACTTCCACCACAGCGCGCACCGCGCCGCGCGGGCGCTGGCCGCGCACCGCCGCGAGCAGCTCACCAGCCTCTACTTCGGCCACGACTTCACGCACCTCTACGAGCACAGCCGCACCTCGACCGGCGGCCGGATCGACCCGCTGGAGCGGCTGCACGAGGGATTCGCCGACGAGGGGAGTGCCGGGATGTGGGCGGCGTTGCCGGCGCTGCTGGACCTGACCGCCGAGGGCGGCCTGCTGTTCGACGGTGTCGGCGGCGGCTCCCTGCGGCACCTGCGGCTGCGCGGGGCGCTGTTCGCCGACGGCAGCGTGTTCCCGGCCTGGGCGCCCGCACTGGAGTCGCTGGAGCTGGAGATCCGCTCCGATGTGTTCGGCACGGCGTGCCCGGTCGAGCAGCTCGAGGAGCTCGACCCGGCCGGCCTGCCGGGCCTGCGCTCGCTCGACCTGGGGCTCTGCGAGTTCGACGCCGGGGACCTCGGCATCCTGCGCACGCTCGCGGGGGCGGCGATCCTGCCGCAGCTGGAGGAGCTGGTCCTGCCGGGGCTGCGGATCGAGGCGGACGAGTTCGACGACGACCCGCTGGCGGAGCTGGCCGGGTTGGCCCCGGCGTTCGCGCACCTGGCGCTGTCGCTGGCCGACGTCGTCGACGTCGAGGGCGTGGAGGACGAGGACGTGGAGCGTCTGCTGGGTCTGGACTGACCAACCTTTATCGCACGGTCGTGGTGGAGGTGGACGTGGACATGGACATGGACATGGACATGGACACGGTGAAGGTGACGGCGCCGGTCGGGCCGTTGAGGCGGCCCTCGTGCCAGTACGACAACACCCAAGCCGGGATCGGCAGGCGCATCTCGCTCGTCTCGCCCGGGTCCAGGGAGATGCGCTCGAAGGCCACCAGGCGGCGGGCGGGGGCCTGCACCGGCCAGTCGTGCGGGGTGGCGTACACCTGCACGACCTCGTCGCCGGGGAGGTCGCCGGTGTTGGTGACCGTCACGGCGGCCACCCACGCGTCGTCCTCACGCAAGACCGTCAGCGGGCCGTAGCCGAAGCTCGTGTACGACAGGCCGTGGCCGAACGGGAACAGGGGCGTGCCGCGGTGGTACTGGTACGTCCACCCCGACCCGATGACGTCGTAGTCCAGCGGCGCCGGGAGTTCGGTGCCCGCGCCGTACCAGGTCTGCGGCAGGCGGCCGCCCGGGTTGTTCGCGCCGAGCAGGGTGTCGGCGACCGCGTTGCCCTGCTCCTGCCCGCCGTGCGCGGTCCACAGGATCGCGGGCACGTTCGCCGCGGCCCAATCGATCGCGTACGGGTAGCTCGACACGAGCACCAGCACGGTGTCCGGGTTCGCGGCCACCACCGCGCGCAGCAGCGCCTCCTGGTCCGCGGGCAGGGCCAGCCCGTCGCGGTCGACGGTCTCGCGGCCGTTGATGTGCGGGTCGTTGCCGAGCACCACGATCGCCCGGTCGGCGGCGCGGGCCGCGGCGACCGCCTCGGCCAGCCCGTCCGCGACCCGCTCCAGCCGCAGCTCGAAGCCCGGCGCGTCGGCGTCGGCGATCAGGGACGCCGAGACGTACCGGCCGGAAGCGTTGTTGCGCAGCGAGGAACCCAGTTCCCACAGCTCGCGCACCACCCAGCCGTCCGGCGTCCCGGCGGTCACCGACAGCACCCCGTCGTCGCCGGCCGTCAGGTAGCCGTGATCCAGGCAGCGCAGGGTGTGCACCGGCGACGGGCACTGCACGCTGGTGCCCCAGTCCTGGTGCGCGAAGACGGCCCCGGGCCCCTCGGCCAGCGACAGTGACCCGTCCGGGGCGGCGTGCACGTGCCGGCCGTCGGCGGCGACGAGCCGGACCAGGTCCACGCCCTCGGCCGCGATGACCCGGTCCGCGCCGAGCCGGTCGCGCAGGGCGCCCTCGATGGTCACGGCGTAGGGCAGGGTGCCGCTGTACCAGTCCCGCAGCACGCGCCCGCCGAGCGGCCCGATCACGGCGACGCGCGCATCGCGCAGCGGCAGCGCCCCGCCCTCGTTGCGCAGCAGCACCATCGCCGAGCGCGCGGCCCGGGCCGCGAGCCGGTTGTGCGCGTCGCATGCGATCACGTCGCGGCGGATGCCCGAGTACGGGTCCCGCGCCGGGTCGAACTCCCCGGTGCTCGCCCGTAGGGCCAGGACCCGGCCCACGGCCGCGTCGATGTCGGCCTCGGTGATGAGCCCCAGGGCCAGCGCCTCGGTGAAGCGCTCGATCGTCGGGGCCGGGTCCGGGCCGTTGTCGGTGTAGCTGTCCACGCCCGCGCGCAGGGCGGCCGCGTGCGACTCCGCGTGCGTGGCGAAGTACCGCTCGCTCGTCACGAGGTTCGAGGGCGCCTGGGCGTCGGAGCAGATGACCACGTCGGGCCTGGCCGCGCGCAATGCCCGGCCCAGCAGCGGGTGCACGTGGTTCGGCACGCCGTTGACGAGGTTGTAGGCGGGCATGACCCCGGCCACCACCCCGGCTCGCAGCGGTTCCAGGAAGACCGGGAGCTCGTACTCGTACAACACCCGCTCCGGCACGATCACGTCCACGACGTCGCGCCCGGTCTCGACGTTGTAGGCGAGGAAGTGCTTGAGCACGGGCGCCGTGCGCCACACGTCGGGGTGGCGGCCGCGCAGGCCGGTGCAGTAGGCGATCGCCAGCTCGGCCGTCGCGAGCGGGTCCTCGCTGTAGCCCTCCTCGTTGCGGCCCCAGCGCGGGTCGCGCAGCGGGTTGACCACCGGCGACCAGACGTTGAGCGAGGCCGGCTCGGTGCCCTCGGGCGGGTCGTGGCGGTAGGCCCGGACCTCGGTCGCGGCCGCCTCGCCCACGGCGGTCAGCAGCGCCCGGTCCCAGGTCGCGCCGAGCCCGACGGCCTGCGGGAAGACGGTCGCCCGGCCCAGCCAGGCCGCGCCGTGCAGCGCCTCGCAGCCGGTGTGGAACGCGGCCAGCCCGAGCCGGGGCACGGCCGGCTGTGACTGGTGCAGCATCGCGATCTTCTCGGCCACGGTGAGCTTCTCGAGCACGCGATCCCCCCTCAATTACACAGGCCTTGTCGGCGGAGACGTCCGCGGCCGCCATCGGTTGGTTCGAAGCGCTTCGATGATGGGGAAACGCCCGATTCCTGTCAAGGCGGCGTGAACCTTTCACGCGGTGGATGCCGTATTGCACCAGGTCGGCGATGAGCGTCCTCGATGTCCTTGTCGGGCATCCATCGATGTCCTAGGGTCTGTGCCTCGAAGCGCTTCGACACCCCTTTCGAAACTTCGGAGCGCCCACCGTCCCCGTGCACTCTCCCATCCCCGAAGGGTGGTCCACCCATGGCAAGCCTGAGCCGGCGCGGCCTGCTCGCCTCCGTCGCCATCATCGCCGCGACCCCGTTACTGGATGCCTGCGGCAGCCCGAAGGACAAGAAGGAGGGCACCACCAGCCAGGACGACCTGAGCAAGGCGCTGCCCTCCTACGTGCCCGGCAGCTCGGTCAAGCCCGACATCCCGGTCGTCAACGGGGCCAACGGCGCCACGACCGACCCGGCCTTCCTGAGCTACCCGGCCAGCCCGCCGAAGTCGGTCACCGGGGCCGTCGGCTCGGGCGGGTCGTACACGGCGATGACCCCGCTGTGGGGCTCCATCCCGCCCTCGAGCGGCAACGTGTACTACGACACCGTCAACAAGGCCCTCGGCGCCACGCTCAAGATGCAGCCCGCCGACGGCAACACCTACGGCGACCTGCTGCCGCCGCTGTTCGCCTCGGACAAGCTGCCGGACTGGATCAACATCCCGAGCTGGAACACCCCCAAGCTGAGCTTCGGCGACGCGGTCGGGGCCAAGTTCGCCGACCTGACGCCCTACCTTGCCGGGGACAAGATCAAGCAGTACCCGAACCTCGCCGCGCTGTCGCCCAACGCCTGGATCTCCGGGGTCTGGAACGGCAAGCTCTACGGCCTGCCGATCTACTCCTCCAACGCGGTCGTCGCCGGCTGCTACTTCTACCGCAAGGACCTCTTCGACAAGGCCGGCGCCTCGCCCGACGTCAAGAGCCTGGCCGACCTCGAGGCCCTCGGTAAGCAGCTCACCAACGCCCAGGCCGGCGTGTGGGCGTTCGACGACCTCTTCGGCAACGACGCGGCCTACATCAACCAGCTCTTCGAGTTCGGCAGCGGCAGCTACCCGTGGAAGCTGGACTCCGCGGGCAAGCTGCAGCACCGGTACGAGTCCGAGGGCATCGTCGAGGCGCTGAACTGGCACGCCAAGATGGTCAAGGCCGGCTACATGCACCCGGACGCGGTCGCCAACAACAGCCAGAACGCCAAGCAGCGCTTCTGGTCGGGCAAGGTCGCGATCTGCGCGGACGGCACCGGAGCCTGGGCCGGCGACGACCAGAAGTCCGGCTCCGCGGCCGACCCGAACTACAACCGGCAGGCGTTCAAGCTGTTCAGCGCCAAGGGCACCGACCCGAAGATCGAGCTGGGCAACGGCGCCGGGATGTTCAGCTACCTGAACAAGAAGCTCAGCGACACCCAGATCAAGGAGCTGCTCAACGTCGCCAACTATCTGGCCGCGCCCTACGGCTCGGCCGAGTGGCTCACGGTGAACTTCGGCGCCCCCGGCACCGATTTCAACATGAAGGACAACAACCCGCTGCTGACCGAGCAGGGCAGCAAGGAGATCGCGACGACCTACCAGTTCCTGGCCTGCCCGGCCTCGGCCGTCACCGTGCAGTCCGGCGCCACCCAGGTCGTCAAGGACTACGCGGCCTGGCAGGCGGAGATGGTCAAGCACGTCTACAAGCCGCTGTTCTACGGCATGAACGTCTCCGAGCCGACCCGGTTCGCGTCGCTCGGCCAGCCGATGATCGACACGATCGTCGACGTGAAGCTCGGCCGCAAGCCGATCTCGGCGTGGACCGACGCCGTCGACAACTGGCGCAAGCAGGGCGGCGACGACCTGCGCAAGTTCTACGACGGCATCCGCGAGAAGTACGGCACCGGCAAGTGAGCACGGACGTCCGGTGACCGCGACGACTCCCGCGAAGACGGCGCCGCCGGCCGACCAGGCCGGCGGCGCCGCCGCGCCCCGACCCCGGCTCTGGCGCATCCGCCTGCGCCGTGACCGCTCGCTGCTGCTCATGACGGTCCCGGCGGTCGTGCTGCTCGCCGTGTTCGCCTACGCGCCGATGGTCGGCCTGGTCACCGCGTTCCAGGACTACGACATCTACAGCGGGTTCTGGTACAGCGAGTGGGTCGGCACCGCCAACTTCGAGCGCCTCCTCACCGACTCGATCTTCTGGCACGCGCTCGAGAACACCCTGGTCATCAGCGCCGTGCAGCTGGTGCTGTACTTCCCGGTCCCGATCGCGCTCGCCCTGCTGTTCAACGAGGTCGTGAACGCCCGGGTCCGCTCGTTCGTGCAGTCGGTGGTGTACCTGCCGCACTTCTTCTCCTGGGTGCTGGTCGTCACCGTGTTCCAGGAGATGCTCGGCGGCGCCGGCGCGCTCAACACCCTCCTGCGCCGGCACGGCTGGGAGACCTGGGACATCATGACCAACGCGGACGCCTTCAAGTACCTCGTCACCGCCCAGGCCGTGTGGAAGGAGGCCGGCTGGGGCATCATCGTCTTCCTCGCCGCGCTGGCCGCCATCGACCAGAGCCTGTACGAGGCGGCGGCCGCCGACGGGGCCGGCAAGTGGCGGCGCATGTGGCACATCACGCTGCCGGGCATGCGCAGCGTCATCGTGCTCATGCTCGTGCTGCGGCTGGGCAACGCGCTGACCGTCGGCTTCGAGCAGATGCTCATCCAGCGCCAGGCCGTCGGCCGGGACGCCTCCGAGGTGCTCGACACGTTCGCCTACTACTACGGCGTCGTCAACAACAACTTCAGCTACGGCGCGGCCGCCGGCCTGTTCAAGGGGATCCTCTCCCTCGTGCTGGTGCTCGCCGCGAACAAGCTCGCGCACGCCTTCGGCGAGGATGGGTTGTACCGCAGAGATGACCGTTGACATCACACGCACCCGTCGCAAGCACCACGGCCCCGCCTGGGAGGAGCGCACCGGCCCGGTCGGCCAGGGCGTCAAGGGCCTGACCCTCGTGGTCGTCTGCGTGCTCATCCTGCTGCCGCTGTGGACGATCGTGCTCACCAGCCTCTCGACGCAGGCCGCGATCAACGAGGCCGGCGGGCTGGTGACCGTCCCCGGGGAGCTGACCCTGGAGGCGTACCGCCAGATCTTCACCAACCAGCTCGTCACGCACTCGCTGCTGGTGAGCCTGGCGATCACCGTCATCGGCACCGCCCTGTCGATGGCGGTGACGGTGCTGTGCGCCTACGGGCTGTCCCGGCACGGCTCGTTCGGCCACCGGTTCATCCTGCTGTTCCTGGTCGTCACCATGTTCTTCAGCGGCGGCCTGATCCCGACGTTCCTCGTGGTCACGGCGCTGGGCGGCTACGGGCAGTACTGGACGATGATCCTGCCGGCGGCCGTCTCGGTGTTCAACATCCTCGTGATGCGCGGCTTCTTCAGCAGCACAGCCCCGGAGCTGCTCGACGCCGCCCGGATGGACGGCGCGGGGGAGTGGCGCATCCTGTGGTCGGTGGTGCTGCCGACCTCGCGCGCGGTGCTGGCCGTCATCACCCTCTTCTACGCCGTGGGCTACTGGAACTCGTTCTTCAACGCGCTGCTCTACCTGCCCGACAACGGCAAGTGGCCGCTCCAGATGATTATGTACATGTACACGCTGCAGGGCTCCAACATGCCCGGCTCGGGGACGACCGGCACCGGGCAGTACGCGGGGCACCAGCAGATCGCGACCCTCTCGCTGCAGATGGCGGTGGTCACCCTGACCCTCATCCCGATCCTGCTCGTCTACCCGTTGGTCCAGCGGCACTTCACCAAGGGCATGCTGGTCGGCGCGATCAAGGGCTGAGCCGATGCCTGCGCTGGGCGACGCGACCCGCGGCCGGCTGCTGTTCGGCGGGGACTACAACCCCGAGCAGTGGCCGCCGGAGGTGTGGCCGCAGGACGTGCGGCTGATGCGGGAGGCCGGGGTGAACCTGGCGACCGTCGGCGTGTTCGCGTGGGCGGCCCTGGAGCCGGAGCCGGGCCGCCTCGAGTTCGGCTGGCTCGACACCGTGCTCGGGCTGCTGCACGACGGCGGGATCGGGGTGGCGCTGGCGACCCCGACCGCGTCGCCGCCGCCGTGGCTGGGCCACCGGCACCCGGACACGCTGCCGCAGGGGCCGGACGGGGTGCGCCGGCACTACGGCTCCCGCAACCACTACTGCCCGAGCGCGCCCGAGTACCGCCGGGCCGCGCTCGCCGTCACCGAGGCGCTCGCGGACCGCTACGCCGGGCATCCGGCCCTGCGGCTGTGGCACATCGGCAACGAGTACGGCACCACCTGCCACTGCGGCCACTGCGCGGAGCGGTTCCGCGGCTGGCTGCGGGCCCGCTACGGCAGCCTCGACGCGCTCAACGCCGCCTGGGGCACCGCCGTGTGGGCGCAGCGGTACTCGTCCTGGGACGAGGTGACGCCGCCGCTCACCGTGCAGTACATCGGCAATCCCACGCAGGACCTGGACTATCAGCGCTTCGGCTCCGACCTGCTGCTGGAGTGCTACACCGCCGAGCGCGACGCCGTGCGGTCCCGCAACCCGGCCGTGCCGGTCACGACGAACTTCATGGACTTCTACCGCCCCGTCGACGGCTGGCGCTGGGCCGCCGAGGAGGACTTCGTCTCCCTCGACACCTACCCGGACCCGAACGACCCCGACGCCGCCCTGCGCGGCGCGATGTCCAAGGACGTGATGCGCTCCCTCGGCGGCGGCCCCTGGCTGCTCATGGAGCAGTCGCCGGGCGCCGCGAGCTGGCGGGAGATCGCAACGCCCAAGCGGCCCGGCCTCAACCGGCTGTGGTCGCTGCAGGCGGTGGCCCGCGGCGCCGACGGGGTGCTGCACTTCCAGTGGCGCGCCTCCCGGCAGGGGCTCGAGCGGGCCCACGGCGCGCTGCTGCCGCACGCCGGGCCGGACTCGCGGGTCTTCCGCGAGGCCTGCGCCCTCGGTGCCGCGCTGGGGGAGCTGTCCGGCGCGGAGGGTCTGCTCGGCTCGGACGTCGAGGCCGAGGTGGCGATCCTGCTCGACTGGGAGTCCTGGCGCGCGGCCGAGCTGCCGCACCAGCCGCACGCCGGGTTCCGCTACGTGGACCGCCTCACCGAGTACTACGCCCCGCTGTGGCGGGCCAACATCACCTGCGACTTCGCCCGCCCGGACGCGGACCTGTCCCGCTACAAGCTCGTGCTGGCGCCGAACCTGTACCAGGTGACGGAGCCGGTCGCCGATGCCATCCGGTCCTATGTGGACGGCGGCGGGACGTTCGTGCTCGGGCCGTTCAGCGGCATCGCCGACGCCGACGAGCGGGTCCACCTCGGCGGGTGGCCCGGCCTGCTCATGGACGTCGTGGGCGTGCGCGTCGAGGAGCACTGGCCCCTCGACGCGCCCATCGCGGTCGGCGACTTCACCGCGTCCACCTGGGCGGAGTGGGCCGAACCCACCGCGGCGGAGGTGATCGCGTCCGCCCGGGGCGGCCCGCTCGACGGGCGGCCCCTGGTGTTCCGCAACGGCCGGGCCTGGTACCTCGCCACCGTCCCGGAGCCGGGCGCGCTCGCGCGGCTGCTCGCCCGGGTCTGCGCCGAGGCCGGGGTGCGCCCGGTGCTGGACGGCCTGCCGGCCGGGGTCGAGGCCGTGCGCCGCGGGAACCTCGTGTTCCTGCTCGACCACGGCTCCGGCCGGGTGCAGATTCGGGCCGGGGCATGAGCGACCGGTACACCATCGCCCTGGACGCCCCGGCCGCGCAGTTCGAGGACGGGTTCCCGATCGGCAACGGCAGCCTGGGCGCGATGCTCTTCGGCCGCCCGGGCGTCGAGTCGGCCGACCTGAACGCCGACACGCTCTGGTCGGGCGGTCCGCTTGCCGTCCACAGTGGACCCGATAGGTCCGGGGTCCTGCCCGAGCTGCGGCGGGCCATCGCCGCCGGGGACCACGCGCGGGCCGAGGAGCTGGCCCGCGCGCTGCAGGGGACCGGCTGGACCGAGTCCTACCAGCCGCTGGGCCGGCTCGAGTGGCGCTACGGCGACCATCGCGCGGTCGCGGGGTACCGCCGCTGCCTCGACCTCGCCGGGGCGGAGGCGGTGACCGAGTACGTCAGCGCCTCCGGCCCGGTCCGGCTCACCGCGTTCGCGTCCGCCCCCGACGGCGTGCTCGTGCTCACCGCGACCGGCCCCGGCGCCGGGCCCCGGGCGATCGCGCCGCGGCTGCACACCCCGCACCCGGGCATCGGCGCGGTCCGCGTGGCCGACCCCGACTGTCTCGTGTGGACCGGCCGCGCCCCCGCCCACGTCGTGCCCAGCTACGTCGCGGACCACGAGCACCCGGTGGTGTACGCGGGCGACCGGCCCGACGCGGCCGGCTCGGTCGCGGCCGGCATGGGCTTCGCGGTCGCCGCCGCCGTCCGCCGCCACGGCGACGGGGCCCGGCTGCTGCTCGCCGCGGTGACCGGGTTCCGCGGCCCGGACCGCCGGCCCGGCGCCGACCTCGACGCGCTCGCCGCCGCGGCCGTGGCCCGCCTGGCCCGCGCGCTCGCCGTGCCGCCCGAGCAGTTGCGGGCCCGGCACGCCGAGGATCACCGGCGGCTGTTCGCCCGCGCCGACCTGGACCTGTCCGCCTCGCCCGGGGCCGCCCGCGCGGAGCGGCTGTTCCACCTCGGCCGCTACCTGCTCGTCGCGAGCTCCCGCCCCGGCACCCAGCCCGCGAACCTGCAGGGCATCTGGAACGCCGACGTGCGCCCCGGCTGGAGCAGCAACTGGACGATGAACATCAACGCGCAGATGAACTACTGGGCGGCCGAGACCACCGGCCTGCCCGAGCTGCACGAGCCGCTGCTGGCGCTGACCCGCGACCTGGCCGTGGCGGGCGAGCGCACCGCGTCCCGGCACTACGGCGCCCGCGGCGCGGCCGCGCACCACAACACCGACCTGTGGCGGTTCACCGCGCCGGTGCCGGGCGACCCGCAGTGGGCGAACTGGCCGTCGGCCCTGGCGTGGCTGTCCGCGCACGCCTGGGACCACCTCGCCTTCGGCGCCGGGCGCGACTTCGGCCGCGCGGTGGCCCTGCCGATCCTGCGGGCCGCCGTCCGCTTCACGCTCGACATGCTGGTCGACGACGGCCGCGGCGCGCTGGTCGTCAGCCCGTCGACGTCTCCGGAGCACCATTTCGCATTCGGTACCGATGGAGCTGCCGCCACCTCTTGGGGCTGCACGCTCGACCAGGAGCTCGCGCGGGAGGTGCTGACCCGGTTCACGGCGCTGTCGGCCCGCTGGCCCGTCCCGGCCGATGCGGCCCTGGCGCGCGAGGCGGCCACGGCGCTCGCGACCCTGCGCGCGGTCGGCACCGGCGCGGACGGGGCGCTGCTGGAGTGGTACGACGAGCGCCCCCCGCGCGAGCCCGGCCATCGCCACCTGTCCCACCTGTACGGCCTCTACCCGGGCACCCGCATCACCGAGACGGGCACGCCGGCCGACTTCGCCGCGGCCCGCACGGCGCTGCGGGCCCGCCTCGCGTCCGGCTCCGGCCACACCGGCTGGAGCCGCGCCTGGATCCTGTGCCTGGCCGCCCGCCTGCGCGACGCTCCCCTGGCCGAGTCCACGATCGCCGCGCTGCTGGACGAGCTCTGCTCGGCCTCGCTGCTGACCCTGCACCCGGACGCGGGCCGGCCGAGCGGCCGGATCTTCCAGGTCGACGGCAACCTGGGCGTGGTCGCGGGCCTGACCGAGCTGCTGGTCCAGAGCCACGACGGCGCCGTGTCACTGCTGCCCGCGTTGCCGCCGTCGTGGCCGTCGGGCTCGGTGCGCGGCATCCGCTGCCGCGGCGGCCACACGGCGTCGGTGACCTGGGCGGGCGGGGCACTGCTCGAGGCCGCGATCGTCGCCGGGGCCAACGGTCCGCTGACCGTCGAGCTGGAGGGGTTCACCGACGCCCCGGCGGGGGCGGTGGAGGTCGGCGGCGCGCCCGCGGGGCGGACCCGCCTGTGCTGGCCGGCCCGCGAGGGCGCCGAGTACCGGCTGCGGCGCCGGCCGGTCGATCAGCCGATGTAGACGACCTCGGCGCCGCCGGTCGCCGGGACCATGCCCGCTGCGAGGCCCGCCGCGAAGTTGCGCTGGACCTGCGCGGCCTCGGCCGTGCTCGGGTTCGCGTTGGTGCAGGACACCGGCGCGCTGCTGCCCGACATCAGGTCGCCGCACAGGCCCGTGCGGTTGTCCGGCAGGCCCAGGATGTGGCCGAACTCGTGCGTGGCGATGCGCAGCTTGTAGTAGCCGTCGTTCACCGCCTCGCGGCCCATGTACCAGCGGCCGTTGCCCAATGACGTCGTGTACGTGCGCGGCCAGCCGTTGTCCGCGTAGACCCGGATGTTCGGGGTCTGCCCGGCCGCGGCCTTCACCAGGCGCACGTTCGTCACCTTCGTGTTCCACAGGCTCGCGGCCTGGTCGACGACCGAGACGAACTCCTGGGCGGTGCTGGAGTCGTAGTACAGGGTGCGGGTGGCGGCGAACGCCGGGCCGCCGGTCACCAGCTGGACGCCGGCGAGGGCGGCCAGGGCCAGCAGCGCGGCGGCGAGCCTGCGTCTGAGCATCGGGTACCTCCTTGTGAGCGGGACCCGATCCACGCTATAGACTTATGGACATCTATCGATACATGTCAAAGGGCTCATACCATTACTCGCGCCAGCCGGACAGCTCGATGCCCTTGCCGGTCTCGACGCGGTAGCCGAGCCTCAGGACGTACTGCTGACCCTCCGGCAGCACCGCGCGCCAGGTGAGCACGCCCAGCTCGGTGCGTTCGGCCGGGGCCGGCTCGACCGCGGTCTCGCGCACGGTGATGCCGTCGTGGCGGCTCACCGGCAGCTGATCGAGCACGGTCAGGCGGATCTCGCGGCCGGTGTAGTTCGCGATCGTGGTGCGGTACTCGACCTCGCGCCGGCGGCTCGAGCCCAGCGTCGCCTTCGTCGAGGTCCGCTTCGTGAGCTCGCGCTCGACCCGCACCCGGTCGTCGAGGCCAAGCGCCAGCTCGAGCTCCTCGCCGGGCGCCCACGTCTGCAGCGCGGTCCGGCTGACGAAGTCGGCCTCGTGGAAGATCGCCGCCGGGCCGGGCGGGAACGTGTGGCCGGACGAGTTGGTCGCCACGGCCCGCAGGTGTACGTCGGTGGAGCCCGCCGGCGCCGTGACGTAGTCGAGCCGCGCGGCCAGGTCCAGCACCGAGATCGCGGCGCGGGCGGTGGTGCCGTCGGCGGGCACGGCGACGGGGCGCGCGGGGCGGTAGGTGGCCGCGGTCGCGCCCTCCTCGGCCCGCGCCTGGCCCAGCTCCATCGGGGCGGCCAGGTCCAGCGCCGCCTCCAGCATCGCCGGCTGGGCCTTGGGCATGGCGGCCATCGGGGCGGGCGGCGGGCCACCGGGCGCCCCGCCGTAGGAGCGCGACGCGTAGACCGGGGGCGGTGGCGGCGGCAGGAGCGGGTCGAGGTACCACGGCGACGGGTCGGGAATCGTGGCCGTGCCCGAGGTACGGGCGGTCGACAGGGCGAGCTCGCACTCCGGCCAGTCCTCGCCGGTGCTCTGCTCGACCAGCCCGAACCAGCTCAGCTGGAGGGTGTCGCCGGTGAGGCGCACGTCGTACGTCGAGCGCCACCCGGCCCCCGACACCTGGTAGGACACGTCGAGCTCGACGGCGCCGGGCTCGGAGACGGCGAGGGCGATCGAGGCGTAGTGCACGTCCGGCTCCCGCTTGCCGTCCAGGTCGCGCAGCTGCCGGTCCAGCGCCGCGATCCGGTCGCTCACCTCGGTGCGGCGGCGCTGCAGGTCGCGGATGCCGGCCAGCACCGAGGCCAGCTCGCCGCCCATGGTCGCCGAGAACGCGGTCACCGACTCGGCCGCCGCGTCCCCGCCGGCCAGGGCCCGGGCGTAGGCGCCGGTGGCCCGCTCGCCGAGGGCGATCAGGAAGGCCTGGCGCTGGCGCAGGACCGTCTCGGCGTCCTCGATCTCGTCGGACTCCGCGGCCAGGCGGCGCCGCTCCTCGGTCACCGCGGCGACGGTCGTGTCGGACGGCTTGTCCCGGCGGCGCAGCACGAGGTCGACGCCGAGCACGGTCGCGGGCCCGCGCCCGCTGACCCGGATCGAGTCGGCGTCGAGGCGCAGCGGCAGCGGCCCGACCTCGACGACCTGGTCGCCGGCCTCGAGCGTGGTCCGGCCCCGGCGCGTGACGCGGGCCTGCGAGGGGTACACGGTCACCGCGACGATGGCGGCGTCGATCGAGTTCTGCACGCAGCGCACGGTAACGCATGCACTCCACCCGGGCCCGGCGAACCTCGCGGAAGGGTCAGTAGGCGGTGACGCCGTAGGCGCTCGCGGCCCGGGAGGCCGACGCGAAGTACGTGACGCCGCCACTCGTGCAGTTGCCGCTGCCGCCCGAGGCCATCCCGATGCCCTGCGTGCCCGCGAACAGCGGTCCGCCGCTGTCGCCCGGCTCGCTGCAGACCGAGGTGCGGATCAGGCCGTACACGATGCCGTCCGCGTAGTTCACGGTCGCGTTCAGCGCGGTGATCGTGCCCGTGCGCTGGCCCGTCGTGGCGCCGACCCGGGTCACCGCCTGGCCCACGTAGCCGGGGGCGAAGCTCGCGATGGGCGTGAGCGCGCCGCCGGGCAGGTGCACGGCGCTCGGGTGCGTCAGCGTCGTGTTCGTGTACCGCACCAGCGCATAGTCGTACATCGTGTTCTTGGTCGCCACGGTGCCGAGGACGACCGTGCGCGCCGCGTTCGTGTAGACCGTCGACCCCACGGCGCCCACGCAGTGCGCCGAGGCCAGGACGTAGTAGTCCGGCAGCGAGCGTGCGTTGAAGCCGACGGTGCAGCGGCCGCCGGTCGCGCCGTAGAAGGGGTCGCCGCCCGCGATGTGCCGGCGCAGCACGCCCGGCTCGCGCACCACGGTGCCGCCCGAGCGCGAGACCGCCCGGGTCAGGGCGTCGACCGCCGTCACCGTGGAGTCGGCGCTCACCACCAACCGGCCCGCGGTGTCGTGCCACCACGCCGTCCCGGGCGTGTGCGAGAAGGCCGTCACGCCGGGCGAGGCGTCCGCGGCGGAGGCGAACACGAGCACGGCCAGCAGAACCAGAGTGCGCACGGCGAACCCCCAGTTATCAACGTCGATGTATCAGCCTACCGTCACGAGCGCCGGGCCGCTACGAGTGACAGCAGGGCCGTGCTCGCCAGCCAGGTCAGCGGCAGCGCCAGGGTGGCCGGCCAGTGCGGCAGGGGCAGCGACGGCAGCTCGGCCGCCGCGCCGAACACCGGCAGCGACCAGCCCGTCAGGCGCCACACGGCCAGGGACGCGGCGAGGCCGAGCAGGCCCGCGGCGAGCACCAGCGCCGGATACGTCCACAGCGCCGCCCGCCGCAGCGCCGCGCGGCTCAGGCCCTGCGTGCGCAGCGCGTCGTGGTCGGCCGCGCGGGCCGAGCGGTCCACGGCGGTGATCATCGTGATGCCGCCCGCGGCCAGCAGGACCGCCAGCGCGCCGGTGAGCAGGTGGAACCACAGGGCCAGGGCCGGGCCCTCGCCGTCGAGGCGGGCGCGGACCGAGTCGGCGCTGCGCTCGCGGGTGACGATGAGGCCCTGGCGGGCCAGGCGGTCCAGCGCGTCGGGCGGCGCCGCGGCGGACAGCCACACCTCCGGCTCGAGGGCGCCGCCGCCGTCGGAGGAGACGCGGTCGGCGTACTCGAGGTCGACCAGCGCGCCGAACGAGCCCACGCGCGGGAGGGCCTCGGCGCGGCCCGCGGGGCGCACGTCCGTCGGGCGGCCGTCGATGCCGGCGAGGCGCGGGGGGAGCGGTACCGTCGCCAACGTCGGCAGCGGGTAGGGCGCATCGGCCGGCTGGAACCACGCCCCGTCGGTCAGCACCCCGCTGACCGTGAAGCGCAGCCCCTCCCCGGTGGCGGTGAGGGTGCCACCGGTGGCCCGCCAATGGTCGGCGTCGGCCAGGTCCGCGGTCGCCGCGGACAGCCCGCGCAGGGTCAGGGTCGCGTTGATCGCGGCCCCGCCGATGCGGTCGGAACTGAGCCGCAGCGCGGCCAGCCGGCAGCCGTCGGTGCACACGGCGTCGGCGCGGCTGAGGGTGTACGGCCCCGAGGCCACCGTCCCCAGGTCGAGCACGGCCGACCCGCGCCCGGTCACCGACTCCAGCACCGCCTTGACCCGCACCGGCTCGTCGCCCTGGCTGGTCACGTCCACGTCGAAGCGCACGAGCTTGCCGTCCATGACCACCGGCTCCCGGGCCGGCGGGTGCAGCAGGGCGGGGACGCGGGCCGGGTCGACGTCGCCGTACTGCGGCAGCCACGGCACCACGGCGGGCACCCGCGCGGCGTCCACGGCCAGCTTGGCCGGCTCGCCGGGCGCCCCGGGCGGCAGCTGCGCGACGGCCATCGCCCAGCGCCCGCCCGGGTCGGCCTGGCGCACCGCGTGCAGGAGCTGCTGGCGGGTCGCCGGCCCGACCTCGAGCACCCGCGTGGCCCCGGTGCCGATGCGGGCGGCCAGGTCCCGGTCCTGCGCGGCGACGTCGGTGGCGCTCACGGCGTAGCCGAGCACCGCCACCGCCGTGATGAGCAGCAGCAGCATCCGCTGCGCCGCGGGGCGCCGGCCGGCCTGCAGCGCGGCGAGCGCGAGCCCGAGCCGGCCCCGGCGCAGCGCCGAGCGGCCCAGCGCCCGGGCGGCCGGGGCGAGCAGCCGCGCGCAGGCGACCGCGAGCGCGGCGATGCACAGCGCCGGTGCCAGCAGCCCGACGCCGTCGAGGCGGCCCCCGGTGGTGAACAGCTGCACGAGCGCGGCGCCGGCGAGCACCGCCACGACGACGGCGGAGCGCCACCCCAGGGAGGTGCGGGCCCGGACCCTGCGCAGCAGGTCGACGACGGGGCCGGCGAGGTGGCGGCGCTGGGCCACGACCGCGACGGCGATAGCGCCCAGGGCGGTCAGCGCGGCGAGGCCGGCGCCGCCCGGGTCGGTCAGGTCGAGGGAGAACGCGACGCCCGGCAGCCGCCAGCCCACGAGCGCGGCCACGACGAGGCGACCGGCGACGAGCCCGGCGACGGCCCCGGCGAGGATGGCGGCGACGGGCTCCCCGATGGCGAGCAGGAGCCGCTGCCACCAGCGGGTGCCGCGCAGCGCGACGACGGCGAGCTCCGGGCGGCGGCCCTCGGAGCCGTAGTCGACGGCGAGGTACAGCGCCAGATAGGCGAGCAGGAGCAGCGGCACGGCCCCGGCGGGCACGCTGCGGCGGGCCAGGTCGCGGCTCTGCTGCACCCGGTCGATCAGCCCCGGCAGGCCGGTGGTGACCCGGTAGTCGCCGCCGACCGCCTTGACCCGCTGCCGCAGCTGCTCGACGCGGTCCCGCAGCGGCCCGATCGCGTCGAACACGCCCGGGTCGGCGGTCGCGTCGAGGGAGACCTCGGCCAGGCGCGGCTGGAGCCGCTCGACGGTGGCCACGTTGGTGAAGACGGGCTCGGCGGCGCGGCCGGTGGCGTCGGCAGCGAAGTACTCGTGGCTGCCCCAGTACTGCTCCGACGGCGAGACCGGCCGGTAGACGCCGGCGACGACGACCTCGCTCGCCGGCCCGTCCGGCTCGAAGACGGCCACGCCGGTGAGCGAGTTCGACACGATCCGGGCGTACCACAGGGTGAGGTGCGACCCCGCCTCGAGCTCGAGCCGCTTCGCGGTCTGCTCGCCGAGCACGATCTCGCCCGCGCCCACGAGGCAGCGCCCCGACACCATCTCCAGGTGCGCGCACGCGTCCTGCCGGAAGACCATGTGCGAGCTGCCGTCGCCGCCGGTCTCCAGGCCGATGACCGGGTACTGCACCGCGTACACGTGCGTGAACCCGGGCTGGTCCAGCAGCGCCCCGGCGACGCTGTCGAAGTCGATGCTCTGCGCGGTGCCGCGCACGTCGGCGTCGGAGGTGACGGTGATCGCGCGCTCGCCGGGCCCGGCCGCGGCGACCTCGCCCCGGGCCACGGCCACGTCGACGGCGGCGAGGTAGGCGGGCACGGCCACGGTCGCGCCGACCCCGAGCACGGTGAGCAGCAGCAGCGCGACCGCCTGGCCGCGGCGGGTGCGCAGCATCGCGAGGATGAGGGAGATCATCGGCCGGCGCCCTTCCGCCCGCCGGGGCGGGTCAGCAGCGCAGGCCCGGAGGCGACGGCGAGCACGGCCAGGGCGGCGAGCCCGGCGAGGCCCAGCGCGCCGGGGCGCAGGGCGGGCGGCGGCGCGGTGAGATGCCAGTCGTCGACGAACGCGGCCACCGGCGCGTCGATCGCCCACCCGGCGAACGCGGCCGCGACCAGGCCGCCGAGCGTGCCGAGCACGAGCAGCGCGGCCTGCCCGCCGGCCCCGGCCGTGACCGTGGCCCGCGCCGGCACGCCCTGCACCCGCATGGCCCGCACCTCGGCCGCGCGCACCCGGCGCTCGACCGACACCGCGGCCGCGGCGGCGACGGCGGCCAGCAGCAGCCCGGCGACCGCGGACAGCAGCCGGAACCGGCCCGCGAACGCGGTGCCCTGCTCGGCCAGGCGGGCCCGGTGCTGGGCCGCGGTCTCGGAGCCGACGACCTCGACCCCGGCCGCGGCGAGCCGGTCGGCGATCGCGGCCGCCCGGGCCGGGGTGACGCCCGCGGCCAGCCACACCTGCAGCGTGCCGGTGCTCGCCGGGCCGGGCAGTGCGCGCTGCACGGCGTCGAGGTCGAGCACGAGCCCGGCCCCGCCGAGCACGGGCAGCACCGGCCGCCGGGCGGCGATGCGCAGCGGCTGCGCGGGCGAGCCGAACGGCGACACGGTGGGCTCGGCCGAGGCCCAGCCGCGGGGCGCGTCCCCGGCGAGCACGGCCGGGATCGGCAGCGCGCCGTCGACGACGTACGCGCGCGTGTCCGGCCGCGACTGCGAGGTGCCCTCCTCGGGCGGGGGCGGCATGCGCAGCGTCAGCGCGCCGTCGGACGGGGCCACCACGATGCCGGGCCCGGTGAGCACGGCGCGCCACCGCCGCGGGTCGCCGAGCCGGTCCGCGTCGAGCACGGGCGCGCTCGCGTCGTTCTGGCGCAGCGACCGTACCGTCAGCGCCGAGGAGGCCGCGGGCGCTGCCGGCTTGCCGTCCTGGTCGCCCGGCCCGGCCAGCGCCAGCGCGACGATCCGGCAGCCGGGCGCCCCGCAGCCGGCCAGCGGCGCGCTCGCCTCGTGCTCGCCGGGGGCGAACGGCCCGAGGGTCACGCTCACGGCCGCGCCGGTGCCGGTGTTGGCCAGCTGCACGGTCAGTCGCAGCGGGCCGGGGGAGTCGTTGCGCGCGGCCAGGGTGAGGCCGGTGCCCTCGACCGGGGGCAGCTCGCCGGCCCGGCCCGGGGCCAGCGCCGCGGCGGTCTCGGCGGGCAGGGCGCCGGCGCCGCGGGTGACGGCCGCGAGGCGGGACGCGTCCACGGCGAGCACGGGCGGGTCGGTGGTGTCGTCGAGCGCGACCGCCATGGCGTCCCGGCCGCCGGGATCCGCCAGCCGTACCGCCCGCAGCAGCGTCGCCTGGCTGGCCGCCCGCACCGTCAGCACGCGCTCGGCCCCCAGCTCCACCGCGGTGCGGTCGGCGCGCGCGTCGCGCCCGGCGAGCAGGTCCCCGCCCGCGAGCCCGAGCAGCGCCACGGCGACGGCCACGAGCGCGAAGATGCGGTCGATGCCGGGGCGGCGGTGGTACTGCAGCGCGGCGAGCGCCGCCGGCACCCGCCCGGCCCGCAGCACCGCGCGCCCGGCCCGCCCCGCGAGCGCGGTGACCAGCCGGGCGAGGAGGGTCGCGGCGGCCAGGGTCAGCAGCACCGGGGCGATCACGGCGAGCCCGGACGGTACGGCCGCCGGCTCCTGCGAGCGCACCTGGAACAGCGCCGCGACGGCCCCGGCCACGAGCAGGAGATCGAACAGGGCGGCCCCGCGCCGCCCGGGCGCCGGGGCGCGGCGCAGCAGCTCGGCCACCGGGGTGCGCAGCAGCGGCAGGTCGGCGAGCACGAGCAGGGCGAGCCCGGCGGCGAGGGCGACGGCGGCGGCGATCCCGGCCGGGGCGAACGCGCGCACCGGGGCCGGCGCGCCCGCGGCCAGCCGGGCCGAGGCCCAGCCCAGCGCGAGCCCGGCGGGCAGGGCGGCGAGCATCGGCAGCAGCTGCTGCCACACCGTGAGCCGCACGGTGCGGGCGCGGGTGGCCCCGCGCAGCTGCAGCAGGGCGTAGTCGGGGCGGCGGTCCTGCGCGGTGTACCGCCCGACGATCCCGAGCGCGAGCGCGCACAGCACGAGGGCCTGCACCCAGCCGGCGAGCACCCCGCGCCGGGTCGCCGCCCGGTCGCCGGAGATCTGGGCCACCAGCGCGTCCGGCGGGGCGGTGAAGTCGAACCCGGCCGACTTGAGCGCGTACGCGGTCGCGTCGAAGCCGTCCTCGAGCAGCGTCTGCGGGGCCGGCACGGTGTAGACGGCGGTGGGCGCGGCGAGCATGCCGGTGAACGCGCCGATCGGCAGGAACACGGGGTCGACGGTCTCCTCGCCGGCGGCGATGCGCCCGGGCGCGAAGGAGGGGTCGGCCCACCAGCCGCCGCCGGGGTCGGCGCGGTCGTACAGCCCCACGATCCGCACCGTCAGCGGGGTGCCGGCGCCGGTCTGCTGGGTGCGCAGCTCGATCTCGCCGCCGACCGGCCGGCCGAGCGCCTTGGCGGCGGCGCGGCTCACGACGGCCTCGCCGGGCGCGGCCGGGCAGGCGCCCTCGATGCGCATGTGGTCGCAGGCGTTGTCGCGGTACGCCAGCGGCACCATCTTCCCGAGGCCGTCGACGCGCGCGATGAGCGTCTGGGTCAGCCCGAGCGCGACCGGCCCGCCGGGCGGGGGCAGCACCGCCTCGGCCGCGCGCCGGAAGTCCGCGAGCGCGGCCGCCGGGTCGGAGCCGCTCGCCACGGGCCGGCGCACCGACAGCAGCCGGTCGGCCGCGGTGGTCCCGGCGAGGTCGGCGGCGGTGGTGCGCGCGGCGGCCGCGGCGTCGAACAGCGGCCCGGCGGCGGCGACGGCGACGAACAGTGCGGCGAGCGCGAACACGGCGAGGCTCTGCGCACCCCTGCGCCGCAGGGCGCCGAACACCAGACGCAGCATCGCGCGAGACTACCGGTTTTCGTCAGAGAGCGCTCTCCCGAAGAACGGCGCCAGGATCGGCAGGACCGTGTCCGCCTGCATGGCGCCCATGTGGTCGAGCCCGTCGAGGACGTGGACCTCCCAGCCCGTGGACTCGAGCTCGGTGCGATGGGCCGCGACCGGCGCCGCGAGGTCGACGGTGACGCCGCCCCAGCGCTCGTCGTAGGTGATGCGGTCCGCCCCGCCGACGACGCACAGCCGCGGGCAGGTCACCTTCGCCAGGGCGGCGCGCTCGTCGAAGTCCCGCAGGCCCTGGTACAGCGTCATGAACTGCCGCGTCCCGGGCTCCGACATGGTGAGCTCGGCGTCGGCCCACGCGTCGCCGGTCTGTTCGCGCGCGGCCGGCGGGTTCACGGCCATCGCGTGCGTGGCCGTGGTGACCCGCAGCATGGCCGCATACGGGGCGCCCAGGGGCGGCCAGCCGCCCATCGCCAGGGCCGTGAGCCGGTCCGTGCGCGCGGCGAGCTGGAGGCCGCTGACGGCGGTCCAGCTGTACCCGTACCAGGCGAACCGCTCCGCACCGGCGGCGTCGGCCACGGCGAGGATGTCGGCGCAGATGTTGTCGGGGGTGAGCGTGTCCGGCTTCGGCTCGGCGAGCACGTGGCCCTCGTAGTCGAAGGCGACGACCCTGAAGGTGGCGGCCAGCCCGTCGACGAGGCGGCGCCCGAGCGCCGGGTCGGCACCCCATTGGCGCAGCTCGTCGGCCTTCGGGCCCTCGACCGGCCTCGGGTTGACGGGGAGCAGCACCGTGGGGCCGGTGCCGTGGACCTCGGCTTCGATGGTGGAGCCGTCGTGGAGTCGCACTAGCATGACCTTTACCGTATCGCTGAACCTCCCTGTGAGACTTCGGCCGCATATTGCCTGGAGTTTGCCTGGTGAAGCCTCAAAGGCCGGTCGACCTGGCCCGGGAGCACGGGATCTCGGCCCAGTCGGTGCGCAACTACGAGCGCGACGGCGTGCTGCCGCCGGCTTCGCGGACGGTTTCGGGCTATCGGCGGTACACCCACGTGCACGCGGCCGCCCTGCGCGCCTTCCTGGCCCTGGTCCCCGCGCACGGCCACGCGGTCGCCGGGGACGTGATGCGCGCCGTCGGCGCCGGCGACGTGGACGGTGCCCTGCGCCGCCTGGACGCGAGCCACGCCCAGCTGCTCCGGGACCGCGAAACCCTGGACGGCGTGGAGTCGGCGGCCCGGGTCCTGGCCGCACCGCTGCCGCCCCCGGCCGAGCAGCCCCTGCCGATCGGCGCCCTGTCCCATCGGCTCGGGGTGAAGCCGGCGACGCTGCGCAAGTGGGAGCGGGCCGGGATTCTGGCCCCGGAGCGGGACCGGGCCACCCGTCAGCGCGTGTACGGCCCCGCCGACGTCCGCGACGCGGAGCTGGCCCACCTGCTGCGCCGCGGCGGCTACCTGCTGGCCCACATCGCGGCCGTGGTCCGCCAGGTGCGCGCGGCCGGCGGCCCGCAGGCCCTGGCCTCGACGCTGGAAACGTGGCGCTCCCGCCACTCGGCCCGCGCGCGGGCGATGCTGACGGCGGCCGGTCGGCTGGACGACTACCTGCGCGACCTGGCGGAGCAATGAAGCCGAGCAATAAAGGAGTCCGGCATCCACGGGGGAAGACGCCGGACTCATCGATCATGTTAGCTGCGCCGCTGGGTTCGCGCCAGCCGCACGGCCGACAGTCACACGTTTGTCATAACGGATGCGTTTTCCGTCCCGCACCCGTCACGGCGCCGGTTGGAGGTCCACCACGACGACCTTCTCCGACCGGTAGGCGTCCAGGCACACGAACATGATCCCGATTGGCGGCCGGTCGCGGGTGAGCCGGGGTGTGGGAACCCTTGCGACGGCTCGGGCGCGGCAATTACGGTCGCGGCATGTCGCTCTTGAACGATCTGGTGGAGGCCGTCGCGGCCGGTTCGATCGAGGTCGTGGACCTCACCGCCCCGCTGAGCAACGACACGCCGATCCTGCAGCTGCCCGAGCCGTTCGGCAACACCTGGCGCTTCGAGTTCGAGGAGATCAGCAAGTACGACGACCGCGGCCCGGCCTGGTACTGGAACAACTTCCGCTCCGGCGAGCACACCGGCACCCACTTCGACGCGCCGATCCACTGGGTGACGGGCCGCGACGGCGAGGACGTGGCCCAGGTGCCCGCGCGCAAGCTGTTCGCCCCGGCCGTCGTCATCGACCGGGCCGAGCAAGCCGCGGCCGACCCCGGCTACCTGCTGGAGATCGAGGACGTGCGGGCCTGGACCGCCGAGCACGGGCCGCTGCCCGACGGGGGCTGGCTGCTCTACCGCACCGGCTGGGACGCGCGGGGCGACGACGACGCCGCCTACCTCAACGCGGGCAACACCCCCGGCGTCTCCCCGGCGTGCGCGAAGTGGCTGGCCGAGGAGACCCCGATCATCGGCATGGGCGTCGAGACGGTCGGCACGGACGCGGGCGCCGCGCACTCCTTCGACCCGCCGTTCCCGTGCCACTCGTTCCTGCTCGGGGCGGGGAAGTACGGGCTGACGCAGCTGCGCAACCTGGACCGCCTGCCGGCCCGGGGCGCCGTGGTGGTCGCCGGCCCGCTGCCGATCGTGCGCGGCTCCGGCAGCCCGGCGCGGGTGCTCGCCCTGGTCGAGCGCTGACGTGCTCGTCGCCGAGGCGATCGGCCGGGCCCTGGCCGCCACCGGGGTCGAGTGCGCCTTCGGGGTGGTCGGCAGCGGCAACTTCCACCTGACCAACGCCCTCGTGGCGGCGGGCGCCCGGTTCGTCGCCGCGCGGCACGAGGGCGGCGCGGCGGTCATGGCCGACGCCTACGCCCGCACCTCGGGCCGGCTCGGCGTGCTGAGCCTGCACCAGGGCCCGGGCGTGACCAACGCGCTGACCGGCATCGCCGAGGCGGCCAAGAGCCGCACCCCGCTCGTGGTGCTCGCGGCGGACACGGGCGCGGCCGGCGCCCGCTCGAACTTCCGCCTCGACCAGGCCGCGCTCGCGGCGGGGATCGGCGCCGCGTTCGAGCGCGCGGCGACCCCGGCGAGCGCGGTCGCCGACGTGCTGCGGGCGGCCCGCCGGGCCCGGATCGAGCGCCGCACGGTGCTCGTGGGCCTGCCGCTGGACGTGCAGGCCGCAGAGACCGCGGATGTCGCAGCGGCGGCAGCGGTCCTGCCGCCGGTACACCTGCCGGATCCGGAAGCCGTGCGCGCCCTGGCGGATCTTCTCGCCGCCGCCCGGCGCCCGGTCTTCATCGCCGGCCGCGGCGCCCGCGATCCCGGTGCCGCGGCGGCGATCGCGGCCCTGGCCGAGCGGTGCGGGGCGCTGCTGGCCACCTCGGCGGTCGCCAAGGGCCTGTTCAACGGCGACCCGTGGTACCTCGACGTGGCCGGCGGTTTCGCCTCACCCGCCGCGGCCGAGCGCATCGCCGGCGCCGACGCGGTCGTGGCGTGGGGCTGCTCGCTGAACATGTGGACCACGCGGCACGGGCGGCTGATCGGCCCCGGGGCGGCGGTGGCGCAGGTCGACGTCGACCCGGACGCGCTGCACACCGGCCTGGGCGTCCTGGGCGACGCGGCCGCCACGGCCACGGCGGTGCTCGCCGCGGTGCCGGCCTCGACCGGCTACCGCACACGGCCGCTGCCGAGCGTGCGCTGGCGGGACGAGCCGTTCCAGGACCTGTCCGCCGACGGCCGCATCGACCCCCGAACCCTGTCGATCGCCCTGGACGACCTGCTTCCCGCGGCGCGCACGGTCAGCGTGGACTCGGGCAACTTCATGGGCTACCCGTCGATGTACCTCGCCGTGCCCGACGCCGCCGGCTTCTGCTTCACCCAGGCGTTCCAGTCGATCGGCCTGGGCCTGGCGACCGCGATCGGCGCCGCCGTGGCCCGCCCCGACCGGCTCCCGGTCGCGGCCCTGGGCGACGGCGGCTTCCTGATGGGCATCTCGGAGCTGGAGACCGTCGTACGGCTCGGCCTGCCGATGGTGATCGTGGTGTACGACGACGCGGCGTACGGCGCCGAGGTCCACCACTTCGGCCCGCACGGCCACCCGCTGGAGACGGTGACGTTCCCGGACACCGACCTGGCGGCCATCGCGCGGGGCTACGGCTGCGACGGCGTCGTGGTGCGCTCCGCGGCCGACCTGGCCCCGGTCCACGCGTGGCTGGAAGGCCCCCGCGACCGCCCCCTGCTGATCGACGCCAAGGTGACGGCGTCGCGCGGTTCCTGGTGGCTGGAGGAGGCCTTCCGCGGCCACTGAGCCGCGCGCGTCAGAGGCCCTGGAGCCGGCGGACGAGCTCGACGTACTGCCGCTGCGCCTCTTCCTGGTCCGTCCCGGCAACCGACTTCCACGCGTCGAACTTGGCCCGGCCCGTGAGGTCGAACATCCCGGGCCGGCCGCCGCTCGCGTCGCCGTGGGTGCCCTGCTTGTACAGCGCGTACAGCTTCAGCAACACATCGTTGCCGGGCCGGGCGCCGAGCTTCTTCACGTCGATCTGGGCCTGCTGGAAGTCCTCGCTCACCGACATGCGTCCGACCCTATCCCCTGAACGCCGCCGTCGCTCACGCCTCGAATCGCGCGTCCCGCCGGTCACCCGCGACCCTCGTCCGGGAGCCTCGTCCGGGAGCCTCGTCCGCGGGAGTCGCGTAGCCGACGGCGGCGGCCGGCAGTGTTCGCGGGGTCTCCGCCCGGGCTTCACGCGCGTAGGGCAGGATACGGCCCATGACCGCAGCGCAGCGCGCCGGCGACATGCTGACCGGGTGGGTCGACCGCCTGCCGCCGCGGCTGCGCAAGGTGCTCCCGCGCCAGCTCGCGGGCTTCGCGATGCTCGGCGCGTTCACCTTCTCCGTGGACCTCGCGATCCTCATGACGCTGCGCCACACCACGCACCTGCCGATCCCGGTCGCGGTGTCGATCGCCTACCTGGCCGCGTTCGCGCTCAACTTCGTGCTCAACCGCACGGTGAACTTCCGCTCCCACGCGCCGGTCGGCGGGCAGGTGGTGCGCTTCGCCATCGTGGCCGTCGGCGACTACTGCATCACTGTCGGCGTCTCCTCGGGCCTGTACGCGCTGGGCCTCGACGTCCGCCTGTCGCGCCTGCTCGCCGCGGGCGTGGTCGCGATCTTCACGTACACGCTCTCGCGCTGGTGGGTCTTCCGCGACAAGCCCGCCGCCGCGGCGGGGGACGCGGCCGGCGCCGAGCCGGTGGCGGCCACGGCCGCGGGCGCTGTCCCGGGTCCGCCTCCCGCGGCGCGATGACCGCCCCGCGGGAGCGCATCGAGCGTCAGTACACGAAGGGCCAGCCCGCCGAGTCGTAGCCGATGAGGTTGATGCCCAGGTAGGACGCGCCGCTGTTGCTGTAGTAGTGGTAGAACAGCACCTCGCCGTCGTTGTCGGCGAGCACCGCCTGGTGGCCCGGGCCGTGGATGGCGCCGTGGGTCGCCAGCACCTGTGTCCCGCCGCCCGAGGTCATCGCGGTGCCGTTGCGGTCGGTGTACGGCCCGGTGATGCTCGCCGAGCGGCCCACCATGACGCGGTAGGTGCTCGAGGCGCCGCGGCAGCACAGGTCGAACGAGACCCACAGGTAGTAGTAGCCGCCGTGGCGGAAGATGTACGGCGCCTCGATGGCCGTCGACGAGCCGGTGCGCTGGGCGATCGAGCGGACCGTGGTGTCGGCCCGCAGCCCGGTGGACGGGTTGAGCTGGATGAGCTTGATGCCGGTCCAGAACGAGCCGAACGACAGCCACCAGGCGCCGGACGCGTCCACCTCCAGGTTCGGGTCGATCGCGTTGTAGCTGCTCGACGTCGTCGTCTCGATGACCAGGCCCTTGTTCGTCCACGAGCCCGACGCGCCGGTGCCGCTCGTGGCCAGGAAGATGCCCGAGTGGTTCGAGCCGAACGTCGAGGCCGCGTAGTACATGTAGTAGGTGCCGTTGTGGTACGAGATGTCCGGCGCCCACAGCTGGTTGCTGCCGCCGGTGTAGGGCAGGGTCCACGAGGCGCCGGCGGGGAACGCGGCCCCGGCGTTGCGCCAGGCGGTGCGGTCGGTGGAGGTCTTGAGCTGGATGTTGGCGCCGGTGTACGCCACGATGTAGCCGCCCGCGGGCGTCTTCACCGCCGAGGGGTCGTGCGCGCCGGTGTTACCGGTGACGACGCCCGGGTTCGGGTACGAGGCCGGGGGACTGGTGGGGGCGGCGGCCAGGGCGGCCGCCGGGGCGGTGGCGGCGCCCGAGCTCGTGGCGCCGATCGCGCCCGCGACCAGGGTGGCCGAGACGGCCGCGGTGAACCACAGGCGCCGGGACTTCAGCAGGGACATGGCGGTATCTCCTCGGATGTGAGCGCTCACACATTCGAGTCTCAGGCATCGATACTTGTCAAGTTCTCCTGAAACTTACCAGCGCTGGACGGTCGCCGCGGAGTTGCGCGTGATGCTCTCCGAGCTGGTGTGATGGAACACCGAGGAGACCGCGACCCGCCCGGGGCCGATCAGCCGCAGCCAGATGTTGCGCTGGCTGAACGACGAGCGCCACGAGACGCGCTGGGTGCCGCGCGGATACTCCAGGTGCAGGTGCGCCTGGACCGACACGTCCCGGTACAGCAGCGCCCCCGGCTGCACGAGGATCGTCTCGCCCGGCGCGAGGTCGCGCAGGAACGTGTTGCCCGGCGAGTGCAGCAGGAGCAGCCCCGGGCCCTGCTGGGCGGAGAACAGGTCGCCGTACTGCCCCAGCGGATAGTGCGTCTCGCGGTCGTCGCCGGTGCCCGTGTCGTACCAGATGCCGGTCGGCTGCCAGGTGTAGGTGATGTTCCCGGTCGCGGTGAGGAACCGGTGCTCGCGGGTCCACACGTGCCGGCCCGGGATCAGCGGCAGCGCGATCAGCTCGCCCGGGGAGTCGCCGGACAGCGCCAGCCGGCCCGCGCCCCGGGCCTCCACCATGATCAGCGGCAGCCCGGCGAGCATCCGGTTCCAGCCGCCGGCGAGCGAGGTGTTACCCAGCTGCACGCCCGGCTCGGTCCACAGCAGCGCGTGGTGCGAGAAGTAGATCCACTCCTGGCCGGAGAGGGTGAAGTCGGCGACGGGGACGTACTTGCCCTCGATCTGCACGCGGGACTGGCCGAACTGGATGCGGGCCATGTCCTTGATCGGCGGCTGCTCGATCCAGCCGGAGCGGGTCTTGATCTGGCGCACGTCCAGCGCCGCGCCGCAGCTCGGGCACGACGGCCCGGCGGGCGGGTGGGCCATGCGGCAGAAGCGGCAGACGGTCCAGCCCTCGGGGACACCCGTGCTCATCGCGCCCTCACTCCGCGTGGTGGTGGACGTACATCGACTGGATGCCCACCCGGCCCGGGCCGGTCATCTCCGCCAGGTACATGCCGCGGCGCATGAGTCCGGTCTTCACCGGCATCTGCACCGCCTGCATGCCGACGGAGGCGTCCTTGTAGAGGAACCCGCCCGGCTCGACGAGGATCTTCTCGCCGGGGCGCAGGAACCGCTCGAAGACGTTGCCGTAGCCGTGCAGCACCAGCAGCCCGGGCGCGGACTGCGTGACGAACCGGTCGAGGTACATCCCGTTGCCGCCGTGCAGCACGTTGGCCAGGCCCTGGATGCGGATGAAGTCGTAGCCGACGGTGTGCGTGGCGAGCAGGAACGCGTGCCCGCGCACGTCGAGCTCCATGCCCGGGTGCAGCGGCAGCACGACCAGCTCGCCGGGGGAGTCGCGGGAGAACGCGACGCGGCCGGGCCCGTGCGCGAGGGTCAGCACGAAGGGCATGCCGCCGAACACGCGGCGCATGCCCCCGCCCGTCGGCATCGCGGTGACCGGGGTCTGCTCGTCCTTCCACAGCAGGACGTGGTGCTCGAAGTACACCGCGTCACCGGGCGCGAGCGCCATGTCGATGACGGGGACGAGCTCGCCCTCGACCTGCGCGACGGAGTTGGAGAAGCGGAACTCGGTCATGTCGCGCAGCCGGGGCGCCTCGCGCCAGCCCGAGTCGCTCACCAGGTTCGCGACGTCGAGCGGCGCGCCGCACGTCATGCAGGATGTGGCCCCGGGCGCGTTCTGCAGCCGGCACCATTGGCACTCGATCCGCTCCACGCGGCGCAAGCTAGCCGGTCAAAGCTGAGAATTCGCCTCACTCGGCGGGTTGCGGGTCCCGCTCGTCCTCGTGCGCGCCGCGCTGGGCCGGCAGCAGCTCGCCCGCGACCGCCGCGCTCTCCTGGAACTCCTGCTGCTGCGCCGCGGCGACCTGCGGCTGCCCGACCCACAGGGCGCGCATCTGCTGCTGCATGAAACCGGTGAGGCGGGAGCGGTACTCCTGGTCGAAGCGCTCCAGCGCCTCGATCTGCTGCTGGAGCGCCTGCCGCTTCGCGGTGAGGCTGCCGACGACGTCCTCGTAGATCTGCTCGGCGCGCTGCTTGATGTCGTAGGCGTTGTCCTGGGCCTCGCGCACGATGTCCTCGGCGCGGGCCTGGGCGTCGGCGAGCCCCTCGCCGGCGTTGCGCTCGGTGTCGGCCGCATACGCCTCGGCCTCGCGGGCGATCTTCTCGGCGGCGCTGCGGGCCCGGCCGAGGATCTTCTCGGCCTCCTCGCGCAGGGCGCCGGCCTGAGCCTGGGCGTCGTTGACGATCGCGTTGGCGTTGGCGTGTGCCTCGGCCCGGATCTGCTCGGCCTCGGTGATCGCCGTGTTGATGTGCTCCTCGGCGGTGCGCTGCGCCATGGTGAGCACCGCGAGCGCCTTGGCCTGGTCGCCGGCCATGCCCGGGGGCACCTCACCCGGCTGCTGCATGACGCCGGGGCCCGCCATGCGGTCGTCGTACTGTCGCATCCCGTTCTGCGTCATGGTCCTCGTCCTCTCGCCGAATGCCTCGCGCACACTACCCGAGATCCACCGTGCCGCGGTACCGCCGAATCGGCCGCAACCAGGACCAAAGCCCGCGGTTTGTCGGGTTTTCGAAAAACGGGTGGTCCGGCCGGTCGATGGTGATCTCTCGATGTGATGCGCACCATCGGCACCCATGGTGCAGGTGATCCCCGTGGGGTTCCGCGGACAGCGCTCCGTCTCCGGACCGCTCACCGTCGGTCAGCTCAATGTGGCCAAGTGGCTCGCGGACGCCCCGGACGCGCCGGCGGCCCAACTCCATCAGCATCTGCCGGTCCCGCCCGGCACGACGCTCGACGCGGTCGTGGCGGCGCTCGGCGCACTCGTCGGCCGGCACGAGGGGCTGCGCAGCCGGTATGTCCTGGCCGACCCCGGCGCCCAGGAGGTCCGGGCGACCGGCACGGTCCCGCTGACCGTGGGACCGTCCGCGGCTCCCGGCGGGGTGTCCGCCGACGAGCCGGTGCGCTTCGCGGCCACCGTGTCCGGGGGCTTCGTGACGGAGTTGGCCGCCGCCTACTCGCACATCGCCGTGGACTTCCAGGCGCTCATGGTGCTGGAGCGGGAGTTCGGCGACCTGCTGCGGGGCGTCGCGCTGCCCGACGTGGAGCTGCAGCCGCTCGACCGGGCCGAGGCCGAGCGGTCCCCGGCCCGGCGGCGGCGCCAGGAGCAGGCGCTACGGCACTGGTTCCGGCACGTGGAGGCGGCGCCGGCGCACCTCTACGCGCGCCCGCGGGTCGCGGCCGCCGGCGGGTCGGGCGCGTGCGGCATGTCCTCGGCCGCGGCGGCCCGGGCCCTCGACCGGATCGCCGCCCGGACGCGCGTGAGCCGCCCGACGATCGTGCTGGCCGCGTGGTGTGCGCTGCTGTCACGGCGCAGCGCGTACGACATCTGCCGTTTCGTGATGCTCTCGGCCAACCGCTTCGAGTCCGGCCTGCGCGACTTCGTCGGCACGCTGGCCCAGGCGACGTTCGTGGCCGTGGACACCGCGGGGGCGGGCTTCGACGAGCTGGTCCGCCGCGCGTTCGGCGCCGTGCTGCAGGCGGGCGTGCACGGGGCCTATCACGTGTACCGCCAGGACGAGGGCACTCGCACCCGGATGGCCGCCCGGGGCGTGGCGCCCAGCTTCGAGCCCATGTTCAACAGCGTCATCGTGGACACCCGGGGCTTCGACGTCCCGGCGGTCGCCGCCGAGCCGCCCCCGACCGATCTGCTCTGGGTGGAGATGCCGCCGACGAACATCCTGCTGCGCTTCGACCTCGGCCGGGCCGACGACCTGATGGTGGCCCGCGTCTGGACCGGCGACACCGGCCGCGTGAGCCCGGCCGAGGCGCAGGAGCTGCTGCTGGCCCTGGAGCGCCTCCTGCTGGCCGCGGCCGGGCGGGACCTGGACGCGCCGGAGATCGCCGCGGCCCTGGCGATGGCGCCGCTGGACCGGCCGCCGGGCTGGCAGCTGGTCGACGGCTGCTGGGTCGACCTCGCCGAGGTGCAGCGGCTCGTGGACGACGCGCTCGGGCCGCGGGTGGCGCGCGTCGACGGCCCCGGGCTGACGGCGGTGGTGTCGTCGATGTCGCCCGAGGAGGCGCATCGGCGGTGCCTGGAGCTGCTGCCGGGGCGGCACGCGGCGATGGTGCCGCGGTTCACGCGGGCCTGACGCCGCCGAGGCGCCCGGCGCTCAGCCCGGGGACGTGTGCCGGCGGTAGTGCAGCAGGCGCTCAGCCACGGCGGGGCTGCTCGCCCTCGCGCTGCACGAGGCGGTCGCCCACCTCGAGCTCCTTCCACAGGTCCCGGTCCACCTTGACGTCCAGGCTCGTGCCGTCGTCGAGCCGCACCTCGAGGCGCCGGTAGAGGTTCGAGCCGTCGAGCAGCGCCCGCGACTTCTTGGCGACGATTCCGCTCCAGTTGCCTTCGCTCTTGGTCATGTACCAACCGTACGAAAACACGCGGATCGGCGCCTCCAACACGAGTCGGGTCTTGCGCCTACGACTTCTGGATGAGCCGGAATTGGGCGATTTGTACGGTATTGACGGCCCGGACCCGGGCCGCCGGCGTCAGAGGGCGCGCTTGTCCGGCTTGCCGCTCGGGGCCAGGGGCACCTCCGCGATCACCTCGATCGCCCCCGGCACGGCCGCCTCGCCGAGCGCGGCCGCCACCAGCGAGCGCAGGCGCGCGAGGTCCGGCGTGCGGCCGCGCGCGGGCACGACGAACGCGTGCACCGCCTCGCCGGTCTCGAACGAGGGCCGGGCGACGACGTAGGCCTCGGCCACGGACGGGTCCGAGCCGAGCACGCGTTCGATCGGCCCGGCGTAGACCAGCTCCGCGTTGACGATCACGACGTCCCGGGCGCGGCCCGACAGGTGCAGGTAGCCGCGATCGTCGACGGTGGCCAGGTCCCGGGTCCGCACCCACCCGTCCCGGAACACGTCGGCGGTCTCGGCGGGGTCGCCCCAGTAGGAGGAGGCCTGCGCGGGCGTGCGCACGTACAGCTCGCCGTCGCGGATCGACAGGTCGTGCCCGGGCGGCGGGCGGCCGACGCTGGCGAGCACGGCCGGGTCGGCCAGCATCTCCGACGGCGTGGCCATGGCGATCATGCCGGTCTCGGTCTGCCCGTACCCGTGGAAGACCACCGGCCCGAGCACGTTCAGGGCCTCGGCGAGCCGCGCCGGCTCCAGCGGCGAGCCCGACACCATGAGCGCGCGCAGCGACGACAGGTCGGCCGGCGACGAGCGCTGGGCGCGCACGAGCTGGTGCAGCTTGCCCACGGTGATGACGCTCCCGGTGGCCCGGTGCCGCGCGATCATGTCCGGGAAGCCGGGCGGCCGGGCCGCGACCAGGGTCCCGCCGGCGGCGAGGGTCAGGATGCCGTACTCCAGCATCACCTGCGAGGCGAGCGACCCGAACACCAGGTAGCGCCCCAGCCGCGAGGCGAGCTCGGCGACCGCCGGCGGCCACCGGTCCGGGAACGGCGCCCAGGCCGCGCTCATCGCCGCGTACGTCTGCGCGCAGCCCTTCGGCCGGCCGGTGCTGCCGCTGGTCCAGATGAGCCGGGCGGTGTCCGCGGGCCGGCCGGCGGCGACGAGCGGCCCGCCGTCATCCGGCCGTGCCAGCCACGACGCGAGCCGGGCGTCGTCCACCACGAGCTCGCCGTCCACGAAGGACCGCCCCGACACCGTGGCCCCGACGGCGAACGCGGCCAGGGTCGCGGCGAAGGCGGCGGCGCTCACCCCCGTCGTCAGGACCACCGGCGTGGCGGGCCCGGCCCCGCAGGACCGCAGCCCGGCCGCGACCCGCCGGACGAGACCGGCCATCGCGGCGGCCGTCACGACCGACGGGCCGTCCTCGAACACGGGCCGGTCGTCGCCGGTCGCGAGCAGATCGAGGACCGGCTGCGGCCAGGTGTCCTCGCAGGTGTCCCCGTCAGGCATCGGCGAGGACACCCTTGACGAACAGCGACAGGGGCTCCCGGTGTACCGCCGGCAGGTTCCAGTGGTTCTCCAGGTTCTCGGCGAGATGGTGCTCGGCGACGACCTCGGCGCCGCGGTACGCGCGCACCACGGGATGCAGGTAGCTGGCGTCGTGCGCGGCGGCCGCGTCGTTCTCGGCGATGCGGGGCACCGTGATGTCGAACGGGTCGACGGTGTCGTGGTCGGGGCCGTACTCCAGCGTCGTCACGAACGCGAACACGTCCGGGCCCAGGCCGCCGTCGCGCAGGAAGGCGACGGGCACCTCCTCGAGGTACGAGCCGTCGGCGAGCACCACGTCGGCGAGCACCGCGAACTGCTGCCACAGCGCCGACGTGCGGTTGACGCGGGCGATGATGGCCTCCGCGATCCCGTCGGGCGAGGCCTCGACCCGCGACGACGGCCACGGTGTGTCGTGGTGGCGGGCGCCGAGGATGCGGTGCAGGGCCCGCACGCCGTAGCGGAAGCCGTGGATGAACCCGTTGGTCGAGCGCTTGAAGTCGCGCTGCTGGGTCAGGGTGCCGGCGAAGTAGAGCCCGGGCACGTTGACCGACTCGAACGCGCTCGTCTGCTCCGGGAAGCGGTCGTCGATGACGAGCCGCGGCCGGGCCGAGTCGTCGAAGATCGAGGCGTCGAAGCGGAACCCGGTGGCGAGGATGATCCGGTCGTACTCCAGCCGCCGCGGCTGCTCGACGGTGCGCGCGTAGCGCAGGTCGATCCGCAACCCGCCCCCGGGGCGGCGCTCGATGCGCTCGACGGTGCCGTCCAGCACCGCGTTCTGGCTCTTGAGCTGGTACGTGTCGAGGAAGTTGTTGTTGACCGCGCGCAGATGCCCGACGTAGTGCGTCTGCCAGGCGAGCCGGACCGAGTGCGGGCCGGCGACGTGGATGACGGCCGCCGTCTCGAGCAGGGCGTCGGCGGTCTCGAAGGCCGAGTTGCCCTTGCCGATGATGAGGACCCGCTGGTTGGTGAAGTCGCCGGGGCGCACGCTGACGGTGTCGTAGCGCTCGGCGAGCTCGGCCCCGGGGATCGGCGGCACGTACAGCTCGGAGACTCCGGTGGCGACGACGACCCGGCGGGCCGCGATGCCGTCGACGTCGAACAGGCCGTCGGCGAAGGCGACGCGCGAGACCCGGGTGCCGTAGCGGACCCGCAGCTTCAGGCGGGACGCGAAGTCGGCCAGGTAGCGGACGAAGTCGTCGGCCTGCGGGAAGTACCGGCGGCTGTAGTGCTTGAACAGCAGGGACGGGTCGTCGCTGAGCAGCGAGTTCCAGTCGGCGCGGAGGTTGAACTCGGGGTCCTCGGAGCCCGTCCACACCTTGTTGATCGAGATCAGCGTGCGGTGCCGCGGATAGGTGGCGAAGAACGTCCCCGGCGCCGTCCCGGCCTCGAGCACCAGGTAGTCGCGGCCGTCGCGCTCCAGCAGGGCGGCCAGCTGCAGCCCGGCCGGGCCGGCTCCGATGATGAGGTAGTCCAGCGTCATGCGGCGCACCGTAACGAGCCGATTTCAGAGCGCTCTGAGAATCGGGCTCTAGCGTCGCCTCCCATGACGGCTGAGGTTGACCTCGCGGCGCCGCTGCGGATCGCGGACCTGCTCGCCGCCCGCGACCCGATCCGGGTCACGGCCGGGGCGGCGGTGCGGGACCGGGTGGCGGCCGGCCGCGCCTTCCTGTCCAAGGTGCTCGGCGACGACCGCGCGGTCTACGGCGCCACCACCGGCTTCGGCGCGCTCGTGGGCTACGCGGGCCGCGCCGACCTGCGCGACCAGGCCGACAACACCCTCGCCCACCTCGGCGCCGGGCACGGCCCCGACATCGACCCGCACGTCGCCCGGGCCACGATGCTGGTGCGGGCGTGGTCCCTCGCGCGCGGCGCGTCCGGGGTCTCCCCGCACGTCATCGACGCCCTGGCCGCGATGCTGGGCTCGGCGTTCGCGCCGGCGATGCCCCGCTACGGCTCGGTCGGCGCGAGCGGCGACCTGATCCCGCTCGGAGCCGCCGCCCAGGCCCTGCGTGGCCGCGGCCACGCCTACGCCGGCCGGGAGCGCATGCCGGCCGCCGAGGCGCTGCGCCGGGCCGGCCTGGAGCCGCTGCCGCTCGACGGCCGCGACGCCCTCGCGCTCGTCAACGGCACGTCGCTCACCACCGCCGCGACCGCCCTCGCGCTCGTGCGCACCCGCGCCGCGCACCGGGCCGTGCAGCGGCTCACCTGCCTGCTCGCCGACCTGCTCGGCAGCGACCCGCAGTTCCTCGACGAGCGGCTGCTGCGCTCCTACGGCCACCCGGGCGCGATCGCCGTCGGCGCGGCGATGCGCGGGTTCGCCGCGGGCCAGACCCCCTCGGGGAAGCGCCCGCTGCAGGAGCCCTACAGCCTGCGCTGCTCCCCGCAGCTGCTCGGCGCGGCCGAGGACGCGCTCGCCTACGCCGACGGCGTCGTCGCCGCCGACCTCGGCGGGATCAGCGACAACCCGCTGTTCTTCCCGGACGACGACGCCGTGGTGCACGGCGGCAACTTCTTCGGCCAGCCGGCCGCGTTCGCCGCGGACGTGCTCTCGATGGTCGTGGCCCAGGTCGGCAACCTCGCCGAGCGCCAGCTCGACCTGCTCGTGGACCCGGCCCGCAACACCGGCCTGCCGCCGATGCTCGCGGCCGGGCCCGGCCGGCAGCACGGCCTGCAGGGCGTCCAGCTCGCCTCGACCGCGCTCATCGCCGAGATCCGCCGCGACGCCATGCCCGCCAGCATGCAGAGCCTGCCGACCAACCTGCACAACCAGGACGTGATCCCGCTGGGCAACCAGGCCGCGCTGCGGGCCCTCGACCAGGCCCGGCTGCTGCGGCTCATCGTCGGGTCGCTCGCGCTCGGGCTGCGGCAGGCCGCGTACGTCGGCGCCCGGCCCCCGACCGCGCCCGGCAACGCCGCGGTGCTCGACGCCCTCGTGGCCGCGGTGCCCCCGATCGACCCGGACCGGCCGTTGGAGGACGACGTGCGGCGGGCCGCCGACGCCGTCGAAGAGCTCGAAAGGTGACCGTCGTGACGCTGGACTACCTGATCATCGGGGCCGGCCCGGCCGGGCTGCAGCTCGCCGCGCTGCTGCAGGCCGAGGGCCGCCGCGACTACCTGGTGCTGGAGGGCGCCGGGCGGCCGGGCGCGTTCTTCGCCCGGTTCCCGCGGCACCGGCAGCTGATCTCGATCAACAAGCCGCGCACCGGCACCGACGACCCCGAGCTGAACCTGCGCCTCGACTGGAACTCGCTGCTGAGCGACGACCCCTCGCTGCTCTTCACCCGCTACACGCCGCGGTACTTCCCCCAGGCCGACGACTACCTGCGGTATCTGGCGGACTTCGCCGCGCGCCTGGACCTGCGGGTCCGCTACGACACCCGGGTCTCGCGCGTCGCCTTCGCCGACGGCCTCTTCGACGTCGACGGCATCGCGGCCCGCCACGTCGTCGTCGCCACCGGGATGTCCAGGTCCTACGAGCCGCCGATCGAGGGCTACGAGCTGGCCGAGCACTACGCGGACATGCCGGTCGACCCGGACGGCTTCACCGGCCAGCGGGTGCTCGTGATCGGCAAGGGCAACTCCGCGTTCGAGACCGCCGACGCGCTCATGGAGACCACCACCGTCATCCACGTGGCCGGCCCGAGCTCGGTGCACCTGGCCTGGCGCACCCACTACGTCGGGCACCTGCGCGCGGTCAACAACAACTTCCTCGACACCTACCAGCTCAAGTCCGCCAACGCGGTCCTCGACGGCCACGTGCGCCGCATCGAGCGGGACGGGGACGGCTACAAGGTCACGTTCAGCTTCTCCCGCGCCGACGAGGTGGTGAAGGAGCTGCGCTACGACCGGGTGCTCGCGTGCACCGGCTTCCGCTTCGACGCCTCGATCTTCGACGAGTCGGCCCGGCCGCACCTGACCATCAGGGACCGCTTCCCGGAGCAGACCTCCGCGTTCGAGTCGGTCAACGTGCCCGGGCTCTACTTCGCCGGGACCGTCACCCAGCAGCGCGACTTCAAGCGGGGGACCAACGGGTTCATCCACGGCTTCCGCTACGGGGTGCGGGCCCTGCACCGGATCCTGGAGGCGCGCCACCACGACACCCCGTGGCCGGCGACGCCGCTGAAGGCCGGCCCGGAGGCGATCGCCGACGCGATCATCGGGCGGGTCAACCGGACCTCCGCGCTGTGGCAGCAGTTCGGGTTCCTCGCCGACGTCGTGACGGTCGAGGACGGGCAGGTGTCGTACCTCGAGGAGGTCCCGGTCGACTACGTGCGCGACGGCGGCCTCGGCGACCCGCCGCTGGCGCTGCTCACGACGCTCGAGTACGGCCCCGACCACGACAAGGTCGACCCGTTCGACATCAGCGTGCGCCGCGTCGCGCAGGACACCGCCGGGCAGGCGCACGACGCCGCCTACCTGCACCCGGTCGTGCGGGTGCTGCGCGGCGGCGAGGTCGTGGCCGTGCACCACCTCGCCGAGAACCTCGAGAACCGGTGGGACCGGCCGGAGGTCCACGTGCGGCCCCTCGCGGAGTTCGTCGCCCGGCAGCTCGATGTTCGCTGACCTGAGGGCCCGGGCACGGGAGCGGCTCGAACCCGCGCACTGGGACTACTTCGAGGGCGGCGCCGGGGACGAGCGGACCATGCGCGCCAACACCGGCGCGTTCGACCGCGTCCGGCTCCTGCCGCGCGTCCTGCGTGCGACCGGCCCGCGGGACCTGCGCACCACCCTGTTCGGCACCGAGCTGGCCGCGCCGGTCCTCGTCGCCCCGACCGCGTTCCACCGCCTGGCCCACCCCGACGGCGAGGTCGCCACCGCCCGCGGGACCGCCGACGCCGGCACGGTGCTGGTCGTCAGCATGGCCGCCACCACGCCCGTCGAGGCGATCGCCGCGGCCGGGGGACCGTGGTGGTTTCAGCTGTACCTCCAGCCGGACCGCGGGTTCACCGCCGCGCTCGTGCGCCGCGTCGAGGCGGCCGGCTGCCGGGCCCTCGTGGTGACCGTGGACTCGCCCGTGTTCGGCCGGCGCGAGCGCGACCAGCGCAACCGCTTCCACGACCTGCCGCCCGGGCTGGCCTGCGAGAACATGCGCGACGAGACCGGCGCGGTGCGGGACATCGCCATGGACGCGGGGCTCGGCTGGGAGGGCATCGCCTGGCTGCGCGGGATCACCGGGCTGCCGATCCTGCTCAAGGGCGTCCTGCACCCGGCCGACGCCGAGCTCGCCGTCGAGCACGGCGTCCGCGGGCTCCTGGTGTCCAACCACGGCGGCCGCCAGCTCGACGGGGCGATCGCCGCCATCGACGCGCTGCCGGCGGTCGCCGAGGCCGTCGGGGGGCGGCTGCCGGTGCTCGTCGACGGCGGGGTCCGGCGCGGGGCCGACGTGGTGGCCGCGCTCGCGCTCGGGGCCGACGCGGTGCTCGTCGGGCGGCCGGTGCTGTGGGGGCTCGCGGCCGGCGGGGCCGAGGGTGTCCGGCAGGTGCTCGCCCTGCTCGTCGACGACCTCGACCGGGCCCTCGCGCTCGTGGGCGCGCGCACCCCGGCCGGCTGCACGCCGGACCTGGTGGCCGTCCGATGAGCTGGGTCCTGCTCGCCGTCCTCGCCGGCGCGCTGTGGACGGTGCCCCGGTGGCTGCCGGCGGCCGTCGTCGCCGTCCGCGAGTGGATCTTCCGGCGGGTCAACGGCGAGGAGGGCATCCCGGTGCCGGGGCCGCTGGTCGGCGCCGAGCACTTCGAGCGCGTCTACGCCGACCCGGCCGCGGACGGGCGCAGCCGCGGCGCCGGCCTCTCCGACCTGTTCTGGTACTGGCTGGCGCCCGGCCCGCAGATGCACCAGGAGCACCTGGAGCCGGGGGAGCGCTACCGGGAGGTCGCCCGCACCACCCGCCGGGTCCTCGCGGTGCCGCACGCGCGCTGCGACGAGCTGGCCACGGCGGCCACCCGGCGCCGGCTCGACGCGCTGCCGCCCGGCCGCACCGCCCACGTGCGCCTGCGGGACCTCATGATGCCGGTCTGGGCCGAGGTGTACTACGAGCTGGTCTTCGGCGAGCCCTGCCCGCCCGCGGCCCGGGAGCTCATCGTGGCCAACGCCGACGACGTCGTGACCGCGCTCAAGGGCACCTCCCTGCGCCACCTCGGCCGCCGCGACCGGCTCACCAGCTACCTGCTCGGCCGCGTCGAGGACGGCACCTGCCCGGTCGTGCTGCCCGGCGGGTTCAGCGCGCGGGAGACGGCGTGGTACCTGCAGGGCGCGTTCTTCAACACCGCCGTCGTGCAGATGTCCGAGGCGATGGCGCACGTGCTGCTCAGCATCGCCCGGCACCCGCACCGGGCCCCGGACCCCGGCGACGACGCCGAGCTCGACCGGGCTGTGGACGAGACCCTGCGCGTGCACCCGCTGTTCGGCATCGCGCACCGCATCACCTCCGCGCCGATCGTCGTCGACGAGCGGGTCACGCTGCCCGCCGGCTCCGTGCTGCTGTTCAACTACCTCGCCTTCCAGCGCACCGGGCCGGCCGCCGACGACGCCTTCGACCCCGACCGGTGGCTGCGGGTGACGAAGCAGGACGCGCACTACATCCCCTACGGCGTCGTGGCCAACCGCGCCTGCCCGGCCCGCGGCGCCGCCCCCGTGATGCTGCGCGCCGCCACCCGCGAGGTGCTGCGCCGCTACATCCTCACCTCGGCCGCGGCGCACACGCGCTCGCTGCCGAGCCGCGGACCCGCCTACCTCACGCCCGCCGGGGTCCGCGCCCCGGGCCGGCTCCGGCTCGCCGCGCAGGCGTTCCGCGACCGCTGGGCGGGGGCGGGGCGCGCGCTGACGCAGCTGGCCTGCGGGACGTACATGGTCCTCGACGCCCGTCGTCAGCGGCTCTGCAGCACCTACTTCGAGGAGGCCCGCCCGTGACGCCCACCGAGCTCGCACCCGCCTTCTTCCTGGCCGTGGCGGCGATCCTGGTCTTCTGCAAGGGCGTGGCCTGGCTGCTGGGCAAGGCCGGGCAGCCGGCCGTGGTCAGCGAGATGCTCGCCGGGGTCCTGCTGGGCCCGTCGCTGCTCGGCCTGCTGCTGCCGGGCGTGGAGCACCGGCTGTTCCCGGCGCCGCTGCTGCCGGTGCTGTACGTCGTGGGCCAGGTCGGCCTCGTGCTGTTCATGTTCCAGGCCGGGTACGCCTTCACCGGCCATCGCATCACGCGCGTCGCCGGGACGGCCGCCGCGGTCTCGGTGGCCGGGGTGACCGCGCCGCTCGTGCTCGGCGTGCTGCTGGTCGTGCTCACCGACGGGCTCGCCCCGGTGCGCAAGGCGGGCACGCCGCTGGGCGTCACGGCCGCCTTCGTCGGCGTCGCGCTGGCCATCACCGCGTTCCCGATGCTCGCCCGGATCATCACCGAGCGGGGGCTGGCCGGCACCCGGCACGGCTCGCTCGCCCTGGCCAGCGGGGCGCTGGACGACATGGCGGCGTGGATCATGCTGGCGGTCGTGCTCGCCGCCGCCTCGGGCGAGCCCGGCCCGGTGATCGTCACCGGCGGCGGCGCGGCCGTCTTCGCGCTGGCGCTGTGGCTCGGCGGACGGCGCGCCGGCACCGCCCTGATGGCCGGCGACCGCCTCGGCGAGCGGGGGCGGCTGCTGGGCACGGTCGCGCTGCTGTTCCTCGTGGCCTGGTACACCGACGTGATCGGCCTCTACGCCGTCTTCGGCGCCTTCGCGGCCGGCGTGGTCATGCCGCACACCGCACACGCCGACAAGGTCGTCGAGACGCTCACCCCGATCGCCTCCGTCGTCTTCCTGCCCCTGTTCTTCACCTTCTCCGGCCTGCGGACCGAGTTCGGGCTGCTCGGCGACCCCTCGGTGCTGCTGTTCGCGGTCGCCTGCGTGGTGCTCGCCGTCGCCGGCAAGTTCGGCGCCTGCTGGGCGGCGGCCCGGCTGCGGGGCGAGCCCGGCGCGGTGGCGCTGCGCATCGGCGCGCTCATGAACGCCCGCGGGCTGATGCAGCTCATCGCGCTCAACGTGGGACTGGAGGCCGGCATCGTCGGCCCGTCGCTGTTCACCGTCCTGGTGCTCGTCGCCCTCGTCACCACGATCATGACCACACCGCTGCTGACCTGGATCGATCGCCGGTCCACGGTTTCCGCAAGCCTTCCGGAAAGAGACAACCATCACTCCCCGGTCGCCCCTTGAGGGTGAGATTGTCATGGTGTGCGTGCCGTGGAACCCCCGCGGCTCCTGGTCGTCGAGGACGACGAGGAGCTCAGTGAGATGGTGACCGAGACGCTGGTCGGCGAGGGCTACGTCGTCGACCGGGCGCACGACGGCCAGCGCGGGCTCCACTTAGGCCTCACCCGGCCCTACGACGTCATGGTCATCGACCGGCTGCTGCCCGCGCTCGACGGGCTCGACCTGGTCGCCCGGCTGCGCTCCCGCTCGGTGCCGGCCCGCGCGCTCATGCTCACGGCGCTCGGCACCGTCGGCGACCGGGTCGCCGGCCTCGACGCGGGCGCCGACGACTACCTGGTCAAGCCGTTCGACCTCGACGAGCTCAGCGCGCGCATCCGCGCCCTGGTCCGGCGCACGCCGGCGCCGGCCGGGTCGCTGCGGGTCGGCGGTGGGCGGCTCGACCTCGTGGCCCGCGACGCCGTGCTGTCCGACGGCACCCGGGTCGCCCTTTCCGCGCGCGAGTTCGAGCTGCTGCGCGTGCTGGCGTCGCGGGCGCGGGCCGTGCACTCGCGCGCGGAGCTGCGGCGGCTGGTCTTCGACGAGGCCGCGGCCGCGTCGATCGTCGACACCTACGTCTACTACCTGCGCCGCAAGCTCGGCCGCCCGGTGGTCCGCACAGTACACGGGCTCGGATACCGCCTGGGCACGCTGTGAACGACGCGGAGGAGGTCCTCGTCCGCCGCGCGCGGCTGCGCCTCGGCCTCGGGGTCGGGCTGGCGATCACCGCGCTGCTGGCCCTGGCGGGCGGGATCTCCTACCTCGTGCTGGTCCGCGGCCAGGAGGCCCAGATCCGGCGGGAGCTCGCCTGGGGCGCGGCCAACGGCACCGTCCCCGGCCCGCCCGCCTGCAGCTGGGTCTTCTGGTACGAGCACGGCGCCTTCCTCGGCGCCAACACCCCGCCCCCGCCCGGCCTGCCGGTGCGCGCCGACGCCGAGCTGGCCGCCGCGACCGGCCATCCCCGCGACTCCCGCCTGACCCGCGACGGCACCAGCTACTACGTGCACACCGAGCGCCGCGGCGACCGCGTCGTGCAGGTCGCCTTCGACGCCCGCTTCCAGCTCTCCGACCGCCGGCACCTGCTGTTCGCGTTCACCCTGGCGGCCCTGGCCGGCCTGCTGGCCGCGGTCCTCACCGGCGTGCTCGTCGGCCGGCACGCGGTCGCCCCGCTGGTCGACGCCCTGGCCCGGCAGCGCCGGTTCGTCGCCGACGCCAGCCACGAGCTGCGCACCCCGATCGCCCAGGTCCACACCCGCGCCCAGCTGCTGGCCCGCCGCGGCTCCGCCTCCCGCGACCTCGTGCGGCTGGTGGCCTCGACCCGCCGCCTCGGGGAGATCGTCGACGAGCTGCTGCTGTCGGCCCGCCTCGCCGCGGCCCCGGACGGCCTGCCCGCCGTGGAGCCGGTCGACCTCGCCGCCCTCGCGACCGATGCGGTCGCGGCCGAGTCGGACCTGGCCGCCGAGCGCGGCCAGAGCATCACCGTCACGACCCCCGGCGGCCCGCTGCTCGTCTCCGGCATCGAGTCCGCCCTGCGCCGGGTGCTGAGCGAGCTGCTGGCCAACGCCCTCGCCCACCTGCCGCCCGGCGGCCGCATCGCGGTGACCGTCCGTCGCGCCGGCGGTCACGGGAACCTCGCCGAGGTGACCGTCCGGGACACCGGCGCGGGCTTCGACCCGGCCGACGCCGAGCGCATCTTCGACCGGTTCCACCGCGGCCCCGGGGCGGGGGAGCGCCGCCACGGCCTCGGCCTGGCCCTGCTCCGCGAGGTCGTGACCGGCCACGGCGGCACCATCACGGCGTCCAGCGTCCCCGGCCACGGGGCCTCCTTCACGGTGCGTCTGCCGATGCCTACGCTGGGTCGCCGGATCGCCCGGCCTCGCTGGCGTCGTCGCGGTGACCCGGCTCCCGCGGGTCGCGCGCCGGGGGCTTGACCCCTGGCGGGCACGCGCTAACGTCCCGAGGCATGGGTTCAGTAGCGTTGGCCGAGGAATTACTCCTGCTCGCCTACGACGACGAGTCGGGCCGGGCGACCGGTTCGACCATCGGCCTCGACCTGGGCATGGCCGCCGCCGTGCTGGTCGAGCTGGCGCTGGCGGGCCGGATCGCATACGTCGGCGGCACCCTGGCGGTGACCAACCCCGCGCCGACGGGCGAGGCGATCGCCGACGAGGTCCTGACCCGCGTCGCGGCCGACACCCCGCACTCCCCGGCCTCCTGGCTGCAGCGGCTCCGCCACGGCCTGCGCGACCGCGTGCTGAGCGACCTGTGCGCCCGCAACATCATCTGCGACGTCGACGAGACGACCGCTGACGGTTACATCCACCTGCATCGGTACCCGACGATCGACCCCTCGGTCGAGGCCGACGTGCGCGACCGGCTGAGCCTCGCCCTGATCGGCGACGACCAGCCCGACGAGCGCACCGCGGCCCTGGCGACCCTGGTCGCGGCCGTGCGCATGGAGCCGGCCCTGGGCCTGACCGGCGAGGACGTGCGGGCGGCGCACGCGCAGCTGGAGAAGATCTCCGACCACGCCGGCTTCACCGGGACGGTGAGCATGGAGGAGTCCTCGATCCGCCCGTCGGTCGCCCTGGTGGTCGCGGTCCTCGTCAAGGCCATCCAGACCGCCCTGGGCACCGCCAAGGGCTGACCGCCCCGGTCGCTCACGGGCGCGGCGGGAAGATGCCCTGCAGCGCGATGATGAACGTCAGGGTGAGGTACGGCGGCAGGTTCTCGTGCGGCTGCCCGCCGCCCGCCGGCGTCAGCGCCCCCGCCGCCATCGCCGTGCCGTCCGGGGCCGTCGCGTAGCTGCGGTCCAGCACGCGGCCCAGGTACGCCTGCGCCCAGGTCGCCCCGGCCGGGCTGTTGCGGTCGCCGCGCACCGCCGCCGCCTGGGCCGTGTGGGTGTGCTGGGGCAGCTCGCTCGAGGCCAGGGTCACGGTCGTGGTGCCGCCGGTGTCGCCCAGGTCGTACTGGGACAGCCCCGGGCCCTGCCCGAGCGAGATCGGCGTCGCGCCCTGCAGGTCCGGCAGCGCGAACGTCGTCGTGCCGTTGCCGCCGTAGGCGACGCCGAGCAGCGAGAACAGCGCGGGGTTCTGGGAGATCGGCACGAGCTGGCCGCTGCACAGCGCCCAGCCGACCGGCGCGAAGCTGCCCGCCCACATGCGGATCTCGCCGAGGAAAGGGTCCGACATCGAAACGCAGCCTCAGGGCCGGGACGGGAAGAGGCCCGTCAGCGCGATCACGAAGTTCAGGGTCAGGAAGGGCGGCATGTTCTCGTGGGCCGAGCCGCCACCGGCCTGCGCCACGCACGCGGTGTCCAGGGCCGAGTCCGCGGCCGGCGCGTAGCCGCCCGGCAGCGGCGCCCACACGTTGCTCGTGGGCGCGTTGCCGGTGCCCGTCGCGGCGGCCTGCGGGACGTGCGCGTGCACCGGCATCTGCGCGGACGCCAGCGTGACCGTCTCCACGCCGCCGGCCGAGCCGAGCGTGAAGGACTGCCCGGTGTGCACGGCCCGGCGGCCGCGCAGGTCCGGCAGGGCGAAGGTGCTCGTGCCGTTGCCGCCGTAGGCGGTGCCCAGCAGCGAGAACAGCGCGGGGTTCTGCGCGATCGTCAGCAGCTGCCCGTTGCACAGCGCCCAGTTCTTCGGCGCGAAGGGGAAGGAGCAGAGGCGGATCTCGCCGAGGAACTGCTCGGTCATGCGGCGCTCCTAGGTCGGTGACGGGTAGATGCCGTTGAGCGCGATGATGTACCGGATCGTCAGGTACGGCGCGCGGTTCTCGTGCGGCTGCCCGCCGCCGGCGGTCGTGAGCGCGGCGCCGTGCATCGGCACCCGGCTCGCCGGGGCGGCCGCGTAGGGCGTGTCGGGCATGGTGGCCCAGACCGCGCCCGCGGGGCTGTCGGTAGTGCCGCTCGCGGAGGCCGCGACCGGCTGGTGACCGTGCGCAGGCAGGTTGGCGACGGTGAGCGTGACCGCCTCCGCCCCGCCGGCCTGGCCGGGGACGCGCGGGCTGAGCCCCGGCCCGGTGCCCTGGTGGATCGGGGCGCGCCCGCGCAGGTCGGGCAGCGCGAACGTGGTCTGCCCGTCGCCGCCGAAGGTGGTCCCGATGAGGTTGAACAGCAGCTCGTAGTCGGCGATGGCGAGCAGCTGCCCGGCGCACTCCAGCCAGCCACTGGGGGCGTAGCCGCCCGCGAACATGCGGATCTCGCCCACGAACATGTCGCTCATGCGGCCCACCGCAGCGCGAGTCGCGGCCCGTCTCCGGCGTTGCGGGCGCCGGGGCGGAAGCCGAGGCGCTCGTACAGCCGCCGGGCCGGGTTCTCGGGCACCACCCGCAGCTCGATCGGCCGGTCGAGCGCGGCCGCCTCGGCCTGCAGCCCGCGCAGCAGCGCCGTGCCGATGCCGGTGCCCCGCGCGCCGGCCAGCAGCGCGACGTCGAGCACGGTGAACGCCGCCGGGCCCCGGTCGACGTACAGCCGCCCGACCGGCTCCCCGGCGGCCTCGACGACGCCGTCGACGGCCCGGGGCCAGGCCGAGCGGAAGTGCCGGCGCTGCGCGTCGAACTGCATGGCCAGGAACGCGGCGGTCTGCGCGGGGTCCCAGCCGAACGCGGCGACCTCCTCGGCCCGGCTCGCCGCGTAGACCCCGAGCAGGAACGGGGCGTCCGCGTCCGTGGCCGGCCGCACCGCGACCGGGCTCATGCGGCCTCGCGGTTGACGACCGCCTCGAGCAGGCCCGGGCCGGGGCCGACGGGCGCGACGAAGAGGTCCACGGGCGCCAGATCCGGATGGTGTACCCGATACAGCCCGTCGCCCACGGCGGCACCCGTGGCGAAGCGCAGCGCGAAGGACCGCTCGGTCCCGGGCACGCTCGCGAGCGTCACGGCGTGCCGCGCGCCCGAGCCGTCGAGCGCCTCGAGCTCGAACGCGGCCCCGGCCAGCGGCGCGAACCGGGAGCGGCTCAGCGGCGGCACCGTCGCCCGGGCCACGAGCGCGATCCCGGCGACCGCACCGGCTCCGGCCATGAGCGTCTCTCGGCGGGACACCATCGCACACCCCCACAGGAATTCAACTACCTAGCGTGCGCAGACTAACACCGCAAGTGGCCGAATCGGCTAGATTCTTGACCATGAGGACCAGGGTGGAGCAGCTGAGCCGGGCCGGTGTCGCGGTCCTGCTCGCCGCCGTCGCCGGCATCGCGTTCGCCCGTCCGGCCTATGCCGCCACGCACAGCGTGACGACCACGCAGGACGCCGACGACCTCGGCGCCTGCGCGAATCCGGCAATCACGACCGGCACCGGCGCCGACGGCCAGCTGTCGCTGCGCGAGGCGGTCTGCCGGGCCCGCAACGCCGGCACGGGCACCGTCGCGGTCCCCGCCGGCACCTACACCCTGAGCCTCGGCGCCCTCGTCGTCGCCGGCGGCGCGGGCCCGGTACAGCTGACCGTGACCGGCGCCGGAGCCGGATCGACCGTGGTGGACGGCGGCGCGGCCGACCGCGTGTTCAACCTCGACCCGGGCGAGGCCGGCGCCGTCGACGTCACGCTGTCCGGTCTCACGATCCGCAACGGCCGCGGGACCGACGGCGTGGGCGGCGGCGGCATCCTCGCGGGCGCGCCCGCCGCGGCCACCCCCGACTCGCTGACCCTCTCCGACTGCCGCGTCACCGGCAACGTCAACGACGTGTCGGCGAGCCGCACGAACGCGCCCGGCGGCGGCGTCGCCATGGCCGGCGGCAGCCTCTCGGTGTCGAACTGCACGTTCAGCGGCAACACCTCCGGCAGCAGCCCCGGCGGCGGCGTGTACTTCTCCGCCCAGCACGCCACCGACACCCTCACGATCGACGGCAGCACCTTCCGCGCCAACACGATGGCGAACACCAGCGCGTCCGGCCCGGGCGCGACCCCCAGCGGCGGTGCCGCGCTGGCCGTGCGCGCCGACGTCGCGGGCGGCTCGATGACCGTCACCGACACGACGTTCGACGGCAACAGCGCCACCGGCACCGGCAGCGGCGCCGACGCCCGCGGGGGAGCGGTCTACGTCCAGTCGGGCACCCCGGCGTTCACCCGCACCGTCTTCACCGCCAACACCGCGTCCGGCACCGGCGGCGCCCAGGGCCTCGGCGGCGCGCTGTACGTGGCCGGGAGCGCGAGCGTCACCTACAGCCGGATCACGGGCAACACGCCCGGCCTGTACCACGCGGGCGGCACGCTCACCGCGACGCGCGACTGGTGGGGCTGCAACGCCGGGGCCGGCGGCGGCGCGGGCTGCGACGCCGTGGTCAACGCGGCGGGCACGCTGACCGCGACACCCATGCTGCAGCTGGGCGTCGCGGTGGTGCCGGCGTCGATCCTTACCGGCGCCACGTCGACGGCGACGGCGGGCTTCCTCACCGACTCGGCGGCGGCGAGCGTGCCCGCCGGCCAGCTCGGCGCGCTCACCGGGGCCGCGGTGACCTGGTCCGCGACGGGCGGGACGCTCTCGGCCCAGCAGGCCGCGATCCAGTCCGGCACGGGCACCGCCACGGCCACGTTCACCGGCACGGCCAGCGGCGCCGGCTCGGTGCAGGCCACCGTGGACGGCCAGGCGCAGTCCGGCGCGGTCGCGGTCCGCACGCCGCCGGGCGCCCCGACCGCGGTGGGCGGGACGGTCACCGGCCCGGGCGTCGTCTCGGTGACGTGGACCGCGCCGCCCGGCGGCGCCGACTCCTACCGGGTGTACGCGTCCGACGGCTCCACCGTGGACTGTCCCGCGTCGCCGTGCGCCGTTGCGGGGCTGACGCCGGGGTCGCAGTACACCTTCGCCGTCTCCGCCTTCGCCGCCGGGCTCGAGGGCCCCAGGTCGTCGGCGTCCGGCCCGGTGACCGCGCTCGACGTGCCGGCCGCGCCCGGGGCGCCCTCCGCGGCCGTGGCCGGGGACCGCTCGATGAGCCTGACGTGGACCGCCCCCGCCCCGCCGGTCACCGGCTACCAGGTCGAGGTGTCCGGGGACGGCGGCGCGTTCACGGCGGTCGCCACCGGGGACTGCGCCGCGCCCGCGACGACGTCGTGCACGGTCTCGGGCCTCACCGGCGGCGGCTCCTACCGCTTCCGGGTCTCGGCCGGCAACGCCGCCGGCGCCGGCCCGGCGTCGGCGCCGTCGGCCGCCGTCACCGCCGTGGCCGCGCCGGACGCGCCCACCATCGGCGCCGCGACGGTCACGGGTCCGGGCACGGTGTCGGTGGCGTGGACCGCCCCGCCCGGCGGCGCCGACTCGTACCGCGTGCACGCGTCCGACGGGTCCACAGTGGACTGCTCCGCCTCCCCGTGCACCGTCTCCGGGCTGACCGTGGGCTCGCAGTACACGTTCACCGTCTCGGCGCTGCGCGCGGGGGTCGAGGGCGCCCGCTCGGCGCCGTCGTCCACGGTCACGGCGCTCGACCCGCCCGCGGCCCCCGGCCCGCCGAGCGCGGTCGTGGGCGGCGACGCGGTGCTGGACCTGACGTGGACCGCGCCCGCGGCGCCGGTCACCTCCTACCGGGTCGAGGTCTCGGCCGGCGGCGGCGCCTACAGCACGGTGTCCACCGGGGACTGCGCCGCGCCCGCCACCGCGTCGTGCTCGATCCCGGGCCTGACCGCGGGCGTCTCCTACCGCTTCCGGGTCACCGGCCGCAACGACGCCGGATTCGGCAGCGCCTCGGCGCCGTCGGCCGCCATGGTCGCCGTCGCCGTGCCGGGCGCCCCGGGCACGCCGGTCGCGACGGTGAGCGGCGACCGGGCCCTGCACCTGACGTGGACCGCGCCCGCCCCGCCGGTGACCGGCTACGGCGTCGAGCTGTCCGAGGACGGCGGCGCGTTCGCCGCGGTGTCCACCGGGGACTGCGCCGCCCCCGCCGGGTTGTCGTGCACCGTCCCGGGCCTGACCGCGGGGTCGTCGTACCGCTTCCGGGTGAGCGCCCGCAACCAGGCCGGCGGCGGCGTCGCGTCCGCGGCCTCGGCCGCGACCGTCGCCGTGGCGGCGCCGGGCGCCCCGGCGATCGGCCCGGTCACCGTCAACGGCTCCGGCACCGTCTCGGTGACCTGGACCGGGCCGGGCGGGACCGTCGACGGCTACCGGGTGCACGTCTCCGGCGGGTCCACGGTGGACTGTGCCGCGTCGCCGTGCACGGTCCCGGGGCTGAGCGCCGGGGTGGAGTACACCTTCTCGGTCTCCGCGCTTCGCGGTGGCGTCGAGGGCACCCGATCCTCCGCGTCGAGCCCGATCACCGCCCTGGCCGCCGCGACCCCGCCGGCGATCCAGAGCGCGGCCCCGGCCGACCGCGGGGCCGTGATCACGTGGAGCCCGCCGGCCTCGGCCGCGGGCATCACGGGCTACACGGCCACCGCCCAGCCCGGCGGCGCGAGCTGCGACGCGACGGCGGCCACGTGCTCGATCACCGGCCTCACCAACGGCACCCGGTACACGATCACCGTGGTCGCGCACTCCCCGGCCGGCGACTCCGCGCCCAGCGCCCCGGCGACGACGACACCGGGCGTGGCCCCGGGCGCCCCGGCGGGCGTGACCGCGGTGGCGGGCGTCGCCTCGATCACCGTCTCGTGGACGGCGGGCACCCCCGGCTCGGGCATCGCCGGCTACATCGCCACCGCCACGCCGGGCCCGGCCACGTGCGAGACGAGCAGCGCCACGGACACGAGCTGCGTGCTCGGGGCCGAGGGCGGCAAGTCGTACACCGTCACGGTCGTGGCCAAGGGCGCGCACGGCGGCGACTCGGCCGCGAGCCCGCCCTCGGCGGCGGTCGCGCCGACGACCCCCACCCCGCCCGCGACCGTGCCCGACACCCCGCTGACGCTGGTGACGGACCAGGGCCCGACCGGCACCGTCCCGCCCGGCAAGCGCATCGTCGTCACGGGGCGGGGCTTCGCCCCCTACTCGACCGTCACGGTGACGGTGTACTCCAGCCCGACGGTCCTGACCACGGTGACCGCGGACGCGAACGGCGACTTCTCGGTCCCGGTGACGGTACCGGCGGACCTGCCCGCGGGGGAGCACGCCTTCGTGGCCCTGGGCACCGGCCCGGACGGCGCCGCGCACACCCTGAAGCTGGCGCTGACCGTCCAGCCCGCGGCCGTCACGACCCCGGTCACGACACCGGGCCCGGCGACGGGCACGCTGCCGGTGACCGGCGTCGCGCTGGGCCTGATGCTGCTGACCGGGCTCGGCCTGGTCCTGACCGGCGCGACCGTGCGGCTGCTCGCCCGGCGCTGAGGCCGCGACCGGGTATACGGTGGGCCATCGACATTCGCAGACCCGGCGGCCCCGCGCGCATCGCCACCGACGACGGCCCGGCCTGGCTGCTGCGCCGCCGCCGCGACGTGGTCGCCGCGCTGGCCGACCCGCGGCTGTCGCCCTGCCCCCGCCACGCGGCGGGCGCCGACTATCGCGGCTACGACCTGCCGCCGGCGTTCCGGGAGAACATCATCAGCGCCGAGCCGGACGACCACCGCCGGCTGCGGCGCCTGGTGACCCCGCTGATGGACCGCGCGGCCGCGCACCGCGCGCGGCTGCGGTTCCGCCGGGCGGCCGAGCAGGCGCTCCTGGCCGCGGGGGAGCGCTTCGACCTGGTCCAGGACTTCGCCGGCCCGTACGTCGCCGCGTCCACGGCGGACTGGCTGGGCCTGCCGCGAGCCCAGCGCGAGGCGTACACGGCCTGGGCGAACCGGGTCGTGGGCCCGGACTCGGCAACCGTGCGGGCCCGCGACACCCTGCCCGCGATGGCGGCGATCGTCGAGGCGCTGCCGCCCCTGCCCGGCATGGGGCCGGGCGAGTCCACGGCGATGCTCTTCTACCTGCTCTTCGTGTGGTACGAGATCTGCGTGGACGCCGTCGCGAGCAGCGCCCTCGTGGCCGCCGAGCACGGGGACTTCCGCAGATGGCAGTGGGCGGCGGACGAGGCCCTGCGCCGCCACACGCCGCAGACGACGACGTTTCGCCGCTTCGCCACCGAGGACATCCGGCTCGCGGACGCCACGATCGAGGCGGGCCAGACGGTCCTGCTGTCGCTGGCCGCCGCCGGCCGGGAGGGCGGCCCGCACGTCGCGTTCGGCTACGGCCCGCACCGCTGCCCGGGCGAGCCGATCGCCGCGGCCCTGATCCGCGAGGCCCTGACGGTGCTGGACGGCCGGGTGCAGATCCCCGAGCAGGCCGTCGAGTGGCGCTCGGGCCTGCGCACGCACGGGCCCCGCGGCGTGCGGGCCCGCCGTGCGGAGGGCACGGACTCGGGCGGCACCGGCACTGTGTAGGCTGCCGCCCCGTGGAAAACAGTCCGGCGGTGCGGGTCGCGGCCGTGTGCCGCGGGCTCGTCGCCGCGCCGTGGTTCAACGCCGCGTCGTTCGTCGTGATCGTGCTCAATGCGGCCACGCTGGGCCTGGAGACCTACCACGGCTTCGTCGAGGAGGCCGGACCGGCGTTTCACGCGCTGGAGTACGTCTTCCTCGGCTGCTTCTCGGTCGAGCTGCTGATCCGCTTCGCCGCGAACGTGAGGGGCTTCGCGCGCGACGGGTGGAACCTGTTCGACCTCGCGATCATCATCGCGCCGCTGATCCCGGGCGTGCGCGAGAACGTGACGCTGCTGCGGCTGCTGCGCCTGGCCCGGATCGTGCGCGCGTTCCGGCTCTTCCCGAGCCTGCGGGTGATCCTCGTCGGCATCCGCCGGAGCCTGCCGGGGCTGGGCAGCTTCCTGCTCATCACGCTGCTCGTGCTCTACGGCTACGCCATGGTCGGCTGGATGCTCTTCGGCACCGCGTACCCGGAGCAGTACGGCACCGTCGGGCAGGCCATGCTGTCACTGTTCCTGCTGCTGTCCCTGGACGGCATCACCGACACGCTGCGGGCCGGGCGCGAGGTCACCGAGTGGGGAGTCCTGTACTACCTGTCGTACATGATCACCGCGTCGTACCTGCTCACCAACCTGCTCGTCGGCGTGGTCCTCAACGCGCTGCAGGAGGCGCACGAGTCGGAGAAGCAGCCGCCGCCCCCGGTGAACAAGGGCATCGAGGAGCGGCTGGCGGTCCTGCGCGCGGCCCTGGAGGACCTCGAGCGCGAGTACCGGTCGCCGGAGCCGCCCCGCGAGGAGACGGCCCCGGCTCCAGTGCTTAGTGGTGCTCCCACCAGGCGTGGGCGGTGACCGCGGCGTAGGCGTCGACGATGCCGTGACCGTAGAAACCGTTGAACTGCTTGCTGCCCTCGCAGGTCGCGTCGAACTCGGCCGAGCGGCCGACGTTGACGTACGACACCGTGCGCGGCTCGGGGCACGCGTGCTCCGAGGCCGTGCTGAGCAGCAGGTACTCCACCTTCCAGGGCTCCAGGCCGAAGCCGTTACGGCCCTGCTTGCTGCCGTGCGCGCTGACGATCAGCGCCGCGACGCCGGCGGCGTGCGGCGAGGCCATCGAGGTGCCCTGCAGGTAGGTGTAGTACCCGCACTGCCCGGCCGCGTTGCACTGCTTGAAGACGGAGTCGGCGAACTCGGGCAGGACGTTGCCGTCCGCGTCGACCGAGCCCTCCTCCTGCAGCACCTTCTTCGGGTACGTGGACAGGATCTCGTTGCCCACGGTCCGATAGGTGTCGGTGCCCAGGCCGTCACGGAAGTAGCCGCCCGGTGCCGAGACGGCGGTCCGCTCCACCCCGTAGTCGGAGTAGTCGGCCTTGTTCAGCGACGGACCGAGCGAGGACACGCTGATGACGAAGGGGCCCTCCGTCGGCAGGTCCCAGCACGAGCTGTTCTGGATCGGCCGGTCGTAGGCCGTGTCCGCGGGGTAGTCCGGGCTGGAGATGTCCGTGCGCGGCTTGCCCTTGTCCTCGTGGTTGTTGCCCAGCGCGCTGATCAGGGTCACGCCCTTGGTGTGCGCGTAGGTGAGGGCTCGGAACATCGCCTTGATGATCGTGCGCTGCTCCGCCTGCGCGGCCGGGGAGTCGGCCGGGTTGGCGACGCAGTTGTACGCCCACGGGTCGACGTAGAACGACATGTTCACCACGTCGATGCCGTTGTTGGCCGCGTGCACGAGCGCGTTGACGACCGGCTCCAGGAAGAAGTACCCGGAGTCCTGGCCGCCCTTGAGCTCGACCAGCGACACGTTCGGCGCGACACCGGAGACGCCGATGCCGTTGGCCGCCGCGCCGATCGTGCCGGCGACGTGCGTGCCGTGGCCGCCGTCGTCGGTGCCGACCGGGTCGAGGCAGCTCGCGACCTCGCACGGCCCGTCGATGTCGGGCATGTCCTTCGCGAAGTTCTTCGACAGCGCCCAGTTGAAGTTCGGGGCGATGTCGGGGTTGGACGCGTCCACGCCGGTGTCGAGGATGCCGACGGTCACGCGCTTGTCGCCCGCGTTGACCTTCCGCGCCTTGTCCGACCGGACGGTCGTGAGGCCCCACAGCTTGTCGTCCAGCGGGTCCATCCCGGCCGTGGCCGGCTTGTTGCCGCCGCCCCGCTTCGCGGCCGCCTGCTGGGCCTCGCGCTCGACGTCGCCCGCCTGCTCCTTCTTCGGAGCGTGGCCGATCACGGTCTTGCGCGTCGCCCCGACGAGCGCGGCCGCGTTCGCGGCCTTCTCGACGAAGCCGTTCTGCGGCGCGAGGACCGTGAACATCCCCACGTCGCTGGTGCCGCCGGTCACCTTGCCGCCGGCCTTGACGATGGCGGCGGTGGCGTCGGCCGTGGAGACGTTGTCCGCGGCCACGACCGTGTACTCGGTCGTGGCCCCGGCCTCGGCGTTGGCGGGGGCCGGCACCAGGCCCGCCGCCGTCAGCGTCAGCGTCGCGGTGAGCACCGCGGCGCCGGTGAGCTTCCTTCTGTATCCCACATAACCTCCCTGGTCGAGGGAATGGGGACCATGGAACCGGAGACCCACCCGCCGACGGAACCCTCGCTGCCCGATTCCGCGAATGCGAGGGTGAATGACGGCGGCCACGACCTGGTGGCGCACCGCCCGCACCTGAGCCGGGCGACGTACTTCCGCCGCCCGCGCCAGGGCCTCGAACGCATCGCCGACCTGCTGCGCTAGGGGATCCGCCCTACGTGATCATCCCGATGTCGCGGCGATGTCACGATGCGTGGGTGACAGTCGAACGAACCGTGCGGTTGTACCTCGGCGAGCGCTCCCGCGCCGCGACCACGCACACCAACCTCTCAGCCGTGCGCGCCGACGGGCCGGTGCTCTGGGTCGCCGGCGACGAGACCGCCACGATCGAGCGGCTCGTGGCCGACGACCCCCTCGAGCCCGGACGCTACACCGACGAGACCAGCTACCGCCTCGCCGACCTCGTGCCGCTGCCCGGTGCCGACGCCGACGAGGAGGCCGACATCGAGGGTCTGGCGCGCTCGGGGCCGTTCCTGTGGGCCGTCGGCTCGCACAGCCTGCGCCGCAAGCAGATCAAGGCCCACCACGACGGCGCCAAGCCGCTCAAGCGGCTCGCCCGGGTCGAGGGCCAGGACAACCGGCAGATCCTGGTGCGGCTGCCGATCGCCGGCGGCGAGCCGGTGCCGTGGGTGGACACCGAGGCGGGCCGGCAGCACGCGGCGATCCTCAGCGGCGAGGACAACCTGCGCGACCTGCTGCGCGACGACCCGCACCTCGCGCCGTTCCTGCCCATCCCCGGCAAGGACAACGGGCTGGACATCGAGGGCATCGCGGTGCACGGCGAGCGGGTGTACCTGGGCCTGCGCGGCCCCGTGCTGCGCGGCTGGGCGATCGTGCTGGAGCTGCGGCCCTACGCCGGGCCCGACGCCCCCCAGCGGCTGTGCCTGCGTCCCTTCGAGGACGGCCGGCGCTACCGCAAGCACGTGCTCGCCCTCGGTGGCCTCGGCATCCGCGACATGTGCCCGGACGGCGACGACCTGCTGCTGCTCGCGGGCCCGTCGATGGACCTGGACGGCCCGGTGCGCCTGTACCGCTGGCACCACGCCGCCCGCGCCGCCACCCCGCAGGTGGTGCGCGGCGACGCGGTCCGGCGCGAACTCGACCTGCCCTACGGCGAGGGCGACGACCACGCCGAGGGCATCACGCTCGTGGGGCCGCCGGAGCGCCGGCGGCTGCTCGTGGTGTACGACAGCCCGGCCCCGTCGCGCCTGCCCGGCGACGGAGCCGTGCTCGCGGACCTGGTGAAGCTGTAGGGCCCGCGCGGGGTGGGTCAGCGGCGGCGGGTCGGCCCCGGCCGGGTCGGGGTCTGGCCCGGGTCGCCCGGTCCGGGCCAGCCCGGGAAGCCGGGCACGCTCGGCTGCGGCGACACCCCGGTGCCGACGTCCTTGTTGCCGGTGATCGGCGCCCGCGGGAACTTGATCTTCGGCATGTTGACCTTGGTCAGGGCCGTGTCCATGAAGTCGGCCCAGATCGGGCCGGGCAGCTTGCCGCCGATGATGTTGTTGCCGTTGCGGTCCTTGATGGCGACCTCCTTGTCCTTGTTGCCGACCCAGACCGCGGCGGCCAGCCCCGGCGCCTTGCGGCCGGGGTCGTAGGGCACGAACCCGCCCATCCACGCGTGCGCGTTCGAGGTGGTGTTGCCCAGCTGCCAGGTGCCGGTCTTGGCGGCGAGCTGGTAGCCGTGCGGGGACTTCAGCCCGTAGTGCTGCGGCACGCCCATGAGCACCTTGGCCATGTCGTCGGCCATCTGCTCGGAGAAGCCGGGGATGCGGGTGCCCTTGAGCACCTCGCCGTAGGTCTTGCGGTCGCCGGTCCACACCTCCTTGAGGAAGTGGGTCTTGAAGGCGTTGCCGCGGGCCGCGAAGGTCGCCAGGCCGCCCGCGTGGTCGAGGACGGTGATCGGGTACTGCCCGAAGCCCACCTCCTCCTGGAAGTACCTCGGGGCCACGTCGGCCCCCTTGAGCTTTTCCAGGTCGATGCGCTGCGGCAGGTCCTGGCCCTGCACCGTCGCCCACATGTTGCGGACCCCGGCCGCGCGGGCCGTGTCGATCACCCGGGCCGGCGTGAGCTCCAGCGTGATCGCGTAGAAGGGCACGTTCAGCGACTGGACCGTGACCTCCTCCAGGGTGCACCACTTGCCGGAGCCGGACTTGCACTCCGGTTCGACGCCCTCGGTCGCATTCTTGACCTGGTTGTGCTTGGCCGCGGTGCGCCCGGGGAAGTCCTGCGGCACCCCGTTCCACATCGAGTCGATCGAGTAGCCGGCCATGAGCGCGGACGCGAGCGTGTAGACCTTGAACGTCGAGCCCGGCGGGTGCCCGCCGCCGCAGCTCTGGCCGCCGGTGCCGAGGACCGGGTCCACGTAGTAGCTCGCGTAGTCGCAGCCGTTGCCGTCGTCGCCGCCGTAGTAGGCCTTCACGCCGCCGTTGCCGGGCTCGACCGCCACGAGCGCGGCCTGCAGGTTCGGCGGCTGCTTCTCCATGTTGGAGCCCTTGGCGCGGCTGGCCTTGCTCACCGCGATCTGCTGGATGTCCTTGTCGATCGTGGTCACGATCTTCAGGCCGCCGTTGCGGATCTTGTCGAAGTTCTTCTTGCCGTCCGCGTCGGTGTCCTCGTAGATCGGCTGGCCGGTGCGCGGGTCGGTCAGCGCCGCGACCTCGCCGAGCACGTGGTGGATGATCAGGCCCTCGGGCTTGCCGAGGTTCTGCCGGGCGACCGCCCGCTCCCGCGCCTGCGCCGGCGTGATGACGTTGTCCGGGAACTTCATCCGGGTCTCGGCCTCGGCCGCGGGCACGAACTTGAGCTCGATCATCTGGTCGCGGACGTACTCGAACCGCTTCTGCGACTGCGCCTTGTCGATGTTGGGGTCGAACGGCGATCCCTTGCCGCTGTTGCCCTCGGGGTTCTTGATCAGCCCCGCCAGGAGCATGGCCTCGTTCGTCTTCAGGTCCTTCGCGGGCTTGGCGAAGTAGGCCTGGGCGGCGGCCTCCACGCCGTAGGCGCCGCGGCCGAAGTAGACGACGTTGAGGTACATCGTCATGATCTCGTCTTTGCTGTACTGCTGGTTGAGCTTCAGCGCGATGACCGCCTCGCGGAGCTTGCGCGCGTAGGTGACGCCCTCGAGATCGGCCCAGCGGCGGGCGTACTGCTGGCTGATCGTCGAGGCACCCTGCCGGTCACCACCGGAGACGTTGTTCCACGCGGCGCGCACGACGCCCTTGTAGTCCACGCCGTCGTTCGTGTAGAACGTGTTGTCCTCGGCCGCGACCACCGCGTGCTGCATGTCGGGCGGGATGTCCTTGAACGCCAGCGACGTGCGGTTCTCGCCGATGCTGCCCATCGGCGTCTGGCCGTCGGCGAAGTAGATCGTGGTCGACTGGTCCAGCGCGATGTCGTCCGGCAGCGCGACCTTGTCGAAGTAGTAGGTGCCCGAGACCATGCCGATGCCGGCGACCATGATGAACGCGGCGATCGAGGCGATGAGGATGTTGCGCCGGCGTCTTCGCTTCGCCCGCGCCCCGGCCCGGGCCGCGGCCGAGCCACTCACCGCGGGCGAGGCACTCACCGCGGGCGAGGCACTCACCGCGGCGCGGCCGGCCGGCACGCTGGCACGCCCCGCCGGCGGGCCGCTGGGAACGCGGGCCCGCCCGGATACCGGCCCGCCCATACCGTTGGCGTCCTGCTCCATGCGGCCGAGCGTACGGCCCGGCATCGATCCCGGCGACCCCCGTCATCATCGGTGACTGTCGACTCGACGGACCGCTACGGGCTGGGCCTCAGGCGGCGACCGGCACCTGGGCCTCGGCGCGCGCCGCGTCCTCCGCGCGCTCCTTGCGCAGGCCGCCCGCGAGGTACGTGACCAGCGCCAGCAGCGGCAGCGCCCCGCCGAACCCGGCCACCGCGGGCCATCCGCCCAGGTGCCAGGCCACGGTGCTCAGCTGCGCACCGGCCGCGCCGCCGAGGAAGAACGTCACCAGGAACACGGTGTTGATGCGGGCCCGGGCCGAGGGCTCCAGCCGGTACACCACCTGCTGGTTCGTGATGAGCAGCGTCTGCACGGCCGCGTCGATGACCAGCGCGGCCACCGCGAGCGCGACGACGCCGGCGATCCGGCCCGGCAGCGCGGTGACCGCGCCGGCGGCGGCGAACGCGACGCCGGCCACGAGCAGGCCCACGACCGTGCTGCGGCGGGACCAGCCGCGGTCGCTCCAGCGGCCCGCCGCCGGGGCGATGAGCGCGCCGCCCGCGCCCAGCAGCGAGAACAGGCCGACGTGCAACTCCGAGAGGTGGTACGGGGCACGGGTCAGCAGGAAGCCCATCGTCGTCCAGAACGCGGTGAACGAGCCGAACAGGGCCGCCTGGAACAGGCCGCGGCGGCGGAGGGTGGGGTGGCGCAGGGGCAGGGCCAGGGTGCTGCGCAGCAGGTGGCCGTAGCCGGCCGTCGTCGAGGGCTCGCGCACCGGCAGCATCGCGCGCAGGGCCGCCGCCAGGCCGAGCATGAACGCGGCCGACAGGGCGTAGACCCAGCGCCAGCCGAGGGCGTCGGACACCACGCCGGAGAAGGCCCGCGCCAGCAGGATGCCGGCCAGCAGGCCGCTCATCACCGTGCCGGTGACGCGGCCCCGGTCGGCGTCCGTGGCCAGGCCGGCCGCGAACGGCACCAGGATCTGGGCGACGACCGAGACCGCGCCGACGACCACGGACGCGGCCAGCAGCACCCCGAACGCGGGTGCGGCGGCGGCGCCGGTCAGCCCGGCCGCGCTCACGAGCAGCAGGACGGTCACCAGCGTGCGCACCTGCACCCGGTCGCCGAGCGGGCCGAGGAAGAACAGGCCGATCGCGTAGGCGATCTGGGTGGCCACGACGATGGTGGAGACGGTCACGTCGCCGACGCCGAAGGTGTCGCCGAGCACGGGCAGCAGCGGCTGCGCGTAGTAGAGATTGGCGGCGGTGAGCCCGCACGCCACGGCCAGCAGCCCGATGAGCCCACGACGCATGGTTCTGTACTTCCCCTTACTCGGAACGGCGTTCCGAGCCGAACCGTAGCAGGCGCGGCGATCGGCCGGAAAATGTTTCAGCCGTGTTTCGGGTGCCGGGGGAACGACACCTCCTTTTTACGGATCGGGTGGGTTTCCGCAGCTCAACTCTCCGCTAGTTTCCTGGGAACAGGATTCCGAATAAAGGAACAGGAGGGTTCGATGGACGTTCCGATGCGGCAGCGCGGACGCGCGGGCATGGAGTTCCTCGGGTCGATGCAGGGCTTCGCCGGCGGGGTGCTGCAGCCGGCCGCCGCGCAGCAGTACGAGGCGGCGGTGCCCGAGCCGCCCCTGTCCATCGCCGAGCGGCGCGCCTCGGTCTACGGCACGCTCGCCGACAGCTCCGAGTGGCGCTTCGACCGGCTGCTGACCCGCTGGGTGGCCGAGGAGATCTACGTGCGCGCCCTGCCCGCCGCCGAGCAGGCCCGCGGGCGGATCGGCGCCTGGCTGGCCGCCGACGACGCGCCCGGGACCCTGACGCTCGACCCGGACGTCGAGATCCCCGACTACTGGACCAAGGGCTTCCACCTGACCACGGGCGGCTGGGACGGCCACGACCTCATGGGCGTCGTCACCCACGACATCGCCTACGCCTACGTGCTCGCCCCCGGCGGGGTCGGCGCCGTCAAGACCGGCGAGGACCTCAACGACCAGCGGTACCTGACGGCGCTGGAGGCCCCGCGCCGGGACTACCGGCGCATCCTCGAGCCCGGCATCGGCACCGGCCGCTACGCCGTGGCCATCTCCAAGGTGCACCCGGACGCCCAGCTCGTCGGCGTGGAGCTCTCGCGCACCGGGCTGCAGTACGCCCACGCCACCGCCCGCGACCTGGGCCTGCGCTGGGAGCTGATCCAGGCCCGGGCCGAGCGGACCGGGCTGCCCGACGCCTCGGTGGACCTCGTCACCGGCTACATCCTGTTCCACGAGACGCCCACCCGCGCCACCGAGGCCATCCTGCGGGAGATGTACCGCGTGCTGGAGCCGGGCGGCGACATCGTCTTCGGCGACGTCGCGCCCTACGAGAAGCAGTCGGCGTTCCGCGCCGTCGTGCTCGACTGGGAGACCGAGAACCGGGGCGAGCCGTTCTGGCGCGCCGCGCTGCAGCTCGATCTGCCCGGGCTGTTCAAGAAGGTCGGCTTCGTCGACGTCGAGGCGTACGGCCTCGGCCCCGGCCTGTACCCCTGGATCACCCGCGGCCGCAAGCCATTGGAGGCGTGAAGATGAGCGCAGAAGCCGGCCCGTACCTCGAGTCCCGGCGCCTCGACGACCTGGCCCGCATGATCACCGAGCTCGCCTCGGAGGTGTGGATCCTCCGCGACCGCTCGATCGTGCTGGAGGAACTGCTCGTGCGCGGGGGCGTGCTCACCGCCGAGCAGATCGACGAGCTGGTCCCCGGCGGCGCGGTCCGCGAGCGTATCGCGGCCGAGCGCGCGGCATTCGTCCGGCGCGTGTTCGGCGCGATCCTCGACGAGGACACCCGCACCGCCGCGGCCATGCAGTCGCCGTGAGCGGCCGCTTCCTGCTGCGGCGGGCGGCCCACCTGATCGCGGTGCTCTTCGGCGTGATGACGCTGCTCTTCGTGCTCCTGCGGGTGTCCGGCGACCCGGCGGCGTCGATCGCCGGGCAGGACGCCACGCCCGAGGCGGTCGAGGCGATCCGCGAGCAGCTCGGGCTCAACCGTCCACTGTGGGCGCAGTACCTCACCTTCCTCGGCGACCTGGTGCGCTTCGACTTCGGCGAGTCGTTCCAGAGCCGCCAGGACGCCCTCGGGATGATCCTCAAGCAGCTGCCGGCCAGCCTCGAGCTCGTCGCCGTGAGCTTCCTGTTCGCGCTGCTGGTCGCCATCCCGCTGGGCATCGCGGCCGGCATGACCCGCAACCGTGTCTACCAGCGGTTCGTCGACACCGTCGTGCTGTTCGGCCAGGCGGTGCCGGTGTTCTGGTTCGCCATCGTGCTCGTGTTCATCTTCGCGGTCACGCTCGGCGCGGTGCCCTCGATCCGCACGCCCGACCCGCTGAGCTGGGTGCTGCCGGTCGTGACGCTGGCCCTGCACCCGATCGCGCGGCTGCTGCAGTTCACCCGGGCGGGGCTCGCCGAGAGCCTGCGGGAGGACTTCACCCGCACCGCGCGGGCGAAGGGGCTGGGCCGGGGCCGTGTGGTGAGCCGGCACGCGCTGCGCCCGGTGGCCACCTCGCTGGTCACCGTGGCCGGCCTGGACCTCGGCCAGATGCTCAGCGCGGTGGTGCTCATCGAGACCATCTTCGCCTGGCCCGGCATCGGCCAGCTGCTGGTGCACGCGGTCACCGCCCGCGACTACCCGCTGGTCGAGGCGACCACATTCATCTTCGCGCTCATCGTCGTGGTGATCAACTTCGTCGTCGACCTGACGTACGAGCGGATCGACCCGCGCGTGCGCGTGCATTGAGAGACAGGAGGGCTCCGATGACGGCAGTGCCGATCAACGCCCCCGCCGCCGTCGTGCGGCTGCGCGCGCGGCCGGTGCCGGTGACCCTGGCCGCGCAGCTGCTGCGCCGGCCCGCGGCCGTCGTGTCGCTGCTCGTGCTGGCCGGCCTCGCGGTGCTGGCCGTCTTCGGCCCGGCGCTCGCCCCGCACGGCGCCGAGGACCAGGACTACGCCAACATCCTGGCCAAGCCGATCTGGGACGGGGGCACCTGGACCTACCCGCTCGGCACCGACGAGCTCGGCCGGGACCTGCTCAGCCGGATGATCGTCGGCTCCCGCACCGCGCTGGGCCTGGCCTTCGCCGCGGCCCTGCTCACCGGCGTCGTGGGCACCGCGCTGGGGCTCCTCGCCGGGCTCTACACCCGCGTCGTCGGGCCGGTCATCATGTGGGTCGTCGACGCGCAGCTGGGCTTCCCCTACCTGGTGCTGGCCCTGGCCCTGGTCGCCGCCCGCGGCCCGAGCCTGTCGACCGTCTTCCTGGTGCTGGCGCTGTTCGGCTGGGTGCAGTTCGCCCGGGTGGTGCGGGCCGAGGTCCTGCGGGTGAAGACCGCCGACTACGTGCTCGCCGCCCGCGGCGCCGGCGCCTCCGACCTCATGATCGTGCTGCGGCACATCCTGCCCAACGTCCTGTCGACCACCATCGTCGTGGGCACGTTCACGTTCTCGGCCGTGCTGCTCGTCGAGAGCGGCCTGAGCTTCCTCGGCGCCGGCGTGCAGCCGCCGACCGCGGACTGGGGCGCGATGATGGCCGGCGGCCGGGTGTTCCTGAACACCTCGTGGTGGTACTCCGTCGTCCCCGGCGTCATGGTCGTGATCACCGTGCTCGCCGTCAACACGCTCGGCTCGGCCGTGCGCTCGGTGCTCAACCCGCGGGAGGCCCGATGACCCAGGCGCTGCTGAGCATCCGCGACCTCACGGTCGGGATCCGCGACACCACCCCGGTGCGCGGCGTCGACCTCGACATCGCGCCCGGGGAGATCGTCGGCATCGTGGGCGAGACCGGCTCGGGCAAGAGCCTCTCGGCGCTGTCGGTGCTGCGGCTGCTCAACCATCCCGTGCGCATCACCGGCGGGCAGGTGCTCTTCGAGGGCACCGACCTGACCGGGCTGCCCGAGCGGCGCCTGCGCGCGGTGCGGGGCGGCCGGATCGGCATGATCTTCCAGGACCCGATGACGGCGCTGAACCCGTACCACCGCGTCGGCGACCAGATCGTCGAGGCGATCCGCGAGCACCGGCCGGTCGGGCGGGCCGAGGCGCACGCCGAGGCGGTACGGCTGCTCGGCGAGGTCGGCATCGTCGACCCGGCCGGGCGCGCCCGGCAGTTCCCGCACGAGCTGTCCGGCGGGATGCGCCAGCGCGCGATGATCGCCATGGCGCTGGCCAACCGGCCCGCGCTGCTCATCGCCGACGAGCCCACCACCGGCCTCGACGTCACCATCGAGGCGCAGATCCTCGCGCTCGTCAAGGACCTCAACCGCCGGCACGGCATGGCGGTCATGATGATCACCCACAACCTCGGCGTGGTGGCCGGGCTGTGCGAGCGCACCGTCGTCATGTACGGCGGCCGGATCGTCGAGTCCGGCCCGACCGCCGAGCTGTTCGCCGACCCGCGCCACCCCTACACCCGGGCGCTGCTCGGCGCGGTGCCCCGGCGCGGGCACGGCTCCCGCCCGCTCACCTCGATCCCCGGGCTCCCGCCGGACCTGCGCGCGATGCCGGCGGGGTGCGCGTTCCACCCGCGCTGCCCGGTCGCCGTGGCGCGCTGCCACGAGGAGGACCCGCCGCTGTCGAGCGCGGGGGAGCGCTCCTGGCGCTGCCTGCGCGCGCAGGAGGCGTCATGACCGCGGTCACCGAGCCGATCACGGGACCGATCACGACCGCCCGGGCCGTGTCCCGGCACTACGGCGGGACCCGCGCCGTCGACGGCGTCGACCTGGACGTCTTCGAGGGCGACGTGCTCGGCGTGGTCGGCGAGTCCGGCAGCGGCAAGTCGACGCTGGGCCGGGTGCTGGCCCAGCTCGAGCTGGCCACCGCCGGCGAGGTCACCGTCGCCGGCCGCAACGCCCTCGCGCTGCGCGGGCGGGAGCGGCGGGCGTTCCGCCGGCACGTCCAGTTCGTCTTCCAGGACCCGTACTCGGCGCTCAACCCGCGCCGCACGATCGGCCAGAGCCTGGAGGAGCCGCTGCTCAACCACCGGATGGGCAACCGGCGCGAGCGGGCCGGGCGGGTGCTGGCGCTCATGGACGCGTGCGGGCTGCGGGCGGAGCTGGCCGACCGGTACCCCAACGAGCTCTCCGGCGGCCAGCGCCAGCGCGTCGGCATCGCCCGCGCCCTGGTGCTGCGCCCGCGGGTGCTCGTGCTCGACGAGCCGCTGTCGGCGCTGGACGTCTCGGTGCAGGCCCAGATCGTCAACCTGCTCAAGGAGCTGCGCGAGGAGTTCGCGCTGACCTACGTGTTCATCACGCACGACCTCGGGATCGTGGAGTACCTGTGCAACCGGGTCGCGGTGATGTACCGCGGCCGGATCGTCGAGACCGCGGACACCGGCACCGCGTTCACCGGCCCGCGGCACCCCTACACCACGGCGCTGCTGAGCGCCGTGCCCGTCGCCGACCCCGAGCGGGAGCGCCGGCGCGAGCCCATCCTGCTGGCCGGCGAGGCCGCCGACGCCTGGGACGGCCGCGGCTGCCGGTTCGCCGCCCGCTGCCCGGTGGCCCGCGACGACTGCCGCACGGCCGAGCCGCCCGTCGTCGAGACCGCGCCGGGCCAGCTCGTCGCGTGCCATTATCCGGGCTCCCTGAAATTGCCCTAAGAATTTCGTTTCCAATGCGTTTCCAAATATTGCGGGCGGTTCTCGAAACCGTCCGCAATATTTGCATGTCCGGGCAGCTCAGAGTGTGTGCGAAAATGCATTCACGGCCTCTTGTAAATGCCCTGTTCGACTGCCATGCTTCCGGAATTGGAATGCTATTCCGGAAGAAGGAACAGGGGTGCGTGTCATGCGGACGCTCCTTCGGCCCCGCTGGGTCTACCGCGGCGGCGGCCGGGTCGAGACCGGGACCTCGCTGCTGGTCGACGGCGGCACGGTCACCTCGCTGCCCGCCGCCACCGACGCCGGCATCGACGCCGAGCGCGTCGAACTGCCCCGTCACCTGGTGCTGCCCGGCCTGGTCAACGCGCACACGCACGCCGGCGCCGGCCCGGTCGCGCGCGGCATCGCCGAGGACCTGAAGCTCGCCCCCGGCACGCCGTACTACGTGCCGCTCACCCGGCTCTGGCAGCTCGCCTACCAGCCGGAGCTGCGCGAGGGGCTGCGCGCGATCGTCCGCTGGGATCTGCTGGGCATGCTGCGCACCGGCACCACGACCGTGGTCTCCACCTCGTCGGTCGACATCGAGGGGTACCTCGACGCCGCCGAGGACGTGGGCGTGCGCACCTGGGCCGGGCCCGCCCTGCCGATGAACGTCGCGCACCGCCTCGGCACGCTCGACGGCGACCGGCAGCGCCGCGAGGACCTCAGCCCCGAGCGGGAGCAGCTCGCCGAGCTCGACGCCTTCCGCGCCCTGCACGCGGCGCACGACGGGCGCGCCGGCGGCCGCATCCGGCTGCTGCTCGGCCCGGCCAGCGCGCACACGGTCGAGCCGGCGGTGCTCGCCGGGCTGGCGAAGCTCGCCGCCGAGCTGGACTGCCCGGTCACCACCCACCTGTGCCAGTCCGAGGGCGAGCTCGCCGAGGTGCGCCGCAAGTTCGACCGCACCCCGGTCGAGCTGCTGGACGAGGCCGGGCTGCTCGGCGAGCGGCTCATCTGCGCCCACGGCACCTACCTGCCCGACGCCGACCTGCCCCGGCTGGCCGCCTCCGGCGCCGTCGTCGCGCACTGCGCCGTGCGCAAGGTCCGGGAGGCGATCCTGCCGCCGTTCGGCCGCTTCGCCGAGGCCGGGGTGCGCATGGCGATCGGCACCGACGCGTTCACCACCGACCTCGTCACCGAGGTGCGGATGGCCGCGATGCTGGCCAAGATCGCCGTCGGGCGCACCGACTGGCCCGACGCGGCGACCATGCTCGACGCGGCCGTGACCGGCCCGGCGCCCGCCCTGGGCCTGCGCGCCGACCTCACCGACGGCGCCGCCGCCGACCTGGTCGCCGTCGAGCTGGCCGCGCCCGAGAGCGCCCCGGTCTTCGACCCGCTCGCCTCGGTCGTGCACTACGCGAGCGGCCACGACGTCGACCTCGTCATGGTCGGCGGCGAGATCCGGGTCCGCGACCGGCAGCTCGTCGGCGTCGACTGGGCCGCGGCCCGCGCGGCCGCCGAGGACGCCTGCGCCGCCGTGTGGCAGCGGTGGTCGTGATGGACCTCCTCGACGCCGTCGCCCGCCACGCCCGGCACCGCGGCGACCGCCCCGCGATCGTCCACGATGGACGGACCACGGACTACCGCACCCTGGCCGACCGGGTCAGCGCGCTCGTGGCCGGCTTCCGGGCGCGCGGCCGCCGGCCCGGCGAGCGGGTCGGGATCGCCACCTACTCCGGCACGATCGGCGCGGAGCTCTACCTGGCCGCGCAGGCCGCCGGCCTGCAACCGGCGATGCTGAGCCTGTCGCTCAAGCCGCGGCTGCCCGAGATCACCGACGCCCTGGGCATCACCGAGGTGATCGCCGACGGTACGTTCGCCGACCTCGCGGCCGCGCCCGAGGACGGCACCGACTGGGCCCGCGGGCGCGGCGCCGACGTCGTCAGCGCCATCCAGTTCACGGCCGGCAGCACCGGCGTGCCGAAGGCGGTCGTGCGCACCGTCGGCTGCGACGTCGCCGACGCCTGGCACCGCTCCTGGTCCTACCGCTGCGGCGAGGCCGACCGGTGGGTGGTCGCCAGCCCGTTCAACCTCTCGGTGCTCTCCGGCGCGGCCCGGTCCATGTTCCTCTTCGGCGGCACCCTGCTGCTCATGGACGCGTTCAGCGTCGAGGCCCTGGACGAGATCGGCGCCGGCGGGGTCACCATCCTGCCGCTGCAGGCGCCCCAGTGGCGGGCGGTCCTCGCCGCAGGCGCCGCGGAGACCCTCGTGCGGCGCGGGCTGCGCACCGCGGTCGCCACCGGACAGCTCATGCAGCAGCGGTTCCTGCACGAGCTCGCCGGGGCCCTGGCCCCGCACGCCGGGGTGGTGCTCAACTACGGCACCTCCGAGGCCGGCTCCATCGCCGTCGACCGCTCCGGGCAGCCGCGCTTCGGCGAGCCGTTCCGGGTCGGCGCGCCCACCCCGACGCTCGACGTGCGGGTCACGGCGAGCGGCGGCATCGAGGTGCGGGGCGAGTCCGTCGCGCCCGGCTACCTCCACGAGCTCGCCGCCGACCCGGCGGCGCCAATCCTGCACGCCGCCCGCGCGCAGGGGTCCTGGTTCGACACCGGCGACGTCGGCGCCTGGGCCGAGGACGGCGCGCTGCAGGTCTTCGGCCGGGCCGCCGACGCCATCGAGGTTGCCGGGCGGACCATCCTGCCGGTCACCGTCGAGGAGCGGCTGCGGGGGCTGCCCGGCGTCGCCGACGCGGTGCTGACCCCGGCCATGACCGTCCTCATCGAACCCTCGCCCGGCACGACGGCCGCCTCACCGGCCGAACTGCTGGACGCCGTCCTGCCCTGCCCATACCAGATCCGGTACGTCGAACGACTTCCGCGGACCCCGGCCGGCAAGACCGACCGCGTGGCGGCCGCCCAGCTGCACACCACCCCCGAAAGGACCCTCTGATGGCAGACGTTTCCCGGCGCGGCTTCCTGTTCGGCCTGGCCTCCCTGGCCACCCTCGCGGCCTGCGGCACCGGCGACGACCCGGCCGGCGGCAGCGGCGAGAAGGCGGCCGTGCAGGAGCTGACGATGGGCATCAGCAACCTGCCCACCAGCCTCGACCCGATGGCCGTGCTCGGCGGCAACCCCCGCCGCTACGACATCTTCGACGCGCTGTTCGACCTCGACCCCGGCAAGGCGACCATCCTGCCGATGCTCGCCACCGCGTGGGAGCAGGTCAGCCCGACCAGCCTGAAGATCACCCTGCGCACCGACGCCAAGTTCCACAACGGCGCCGCGATGACGTCGGCCGACGTGGTCTTCAGCCTCAAGCGCGCGGCCACCAGCACCCTGGCCACCGCGTCGCTGATGACCTCGATGGCCGACGTGACGGCCGGCGACGCGTCCACCGTCACGGTCACCATGAAGTCGGCCGACGCGCTGTTCCTCAAGAAGCTCGCCCGCGTCGCGATCCTGCCGGAGCAGTACTTCACCGGCCTCGGCGCCGACGAGAAGACCCGGGCGGCCGCGTTCGCCGACAAGCCGATCGGCACCGGGCCGTACAAGCTCGCCAGCCACGACACGACCCAGTGGGTGCTCACGAAGTTCGACGACGGCTGGCGCAAGGGCACGCTCACCAAGGTGACGATCCGGTCGATGACCGACGCCGCCTCCCAGGTCGCGGCGTTCACGTCCGGGCAGGTGCAGTACATCAACCTGGTGCCGCTGGCCCAGCTCGCGGCGATCAAGAGCGGCGGGGGCAACGTCGTCACGTACACCGGCGGCAACAACCTCGGCGCGTTCCTCGACACCATCGACTACTCCGGCAACCCGAAGAGCGGCCCGATGGGCAAGAAGGAGGTGCGCCAGGCGCTCAACTACGCCATCGACAAGCAGACGCTCATCAAGAACGTGCTGCAGGGCCAGACCGAGGGCGGCAACGGGCAACTGGCCACGCCGGGCGCGGTCGGGTACGACGAGTCGCTGCAGGACTACCCGTACGACGCGGCCAAGGCGGAGAGCCTGCTCGACGCGGCCGGATACCCGAAGGGGCCCGACGGCACCCGCTTCACCATCACCATGGCCAGCGCGTTCGCGAGCCCGGGCAGCGTGCGGCGGCTCATCGGCGAGTACGTGCAGAACCAGCTCGGCAAGGTCGGCGTCAAGGTGCAGTACACCGCGATGACCGACACCACCCTGCAGACCGACATGTTCTACGCCCGCAAGGCCCGCGCCGACATCTTCCACTACGGCCTGTTCACCCGGCCCTACCTCGAGCCGCTGGGCGCGTTCGCCTGGTTCATCGGCTCGTCGGCCACGCGGCACTACAGCAACCCCGAGTTCGACGCGCTCTACAAGCAGGCGCTCACCGAGCTCGACGACGCCAAGCGCGGCGCGCTGTCCAAGCAGCTGGCGCAGATCATGCACGACGACGCGCCGTTCCTGTTCCTCACCCAGGACGTCTGGATCGACGCCGGCTCGAAGAAGCTCGCCGGGATGATCAAGTCCGAGGTGGAGACCGACCAGTACCTCGACAAGCTCTACCTGACCGCCTGAGCATGCCCCGGACGTACGTGCTCGTGCACGGCGCGTTCCACGGCGGCTGGTGCTGGCAGCCCGTCGCGGCGGCCCTCACCGCCGCCGGGCACGCCGTGCACGCCCCGACCCTGGCCGGCGAGGCGGACCCCGAGGCGGATCTGGACGGGCACATCGCCGAGGTGGTCGCGGCCGTGCGGGCCGCGGCCGCCCCGGTGACCCTCGTCGGGCACAGCTACGGCGGCATCGTCGCCACCGGCGCGGCCGACCGGGCCGCGGTCGCCCGGCTGGTGCTGCTGGACGCGCCGGTCGCGCTCGACGGCGAGTCGGCGCTGGACGTCCACCCGCGCGGGGCCGAGTTCGCGGCCCGCGCGGTCGCGCGCGACGGCGTACTGGTGCTGCCGGTCCCCGGCGCCCCGCGGCTCGGCATCCGCGATCCGCGGGTCCGCGCCTGGGCCGAGCGGCGGCTGCGGCCCCAGCCCTTCGCCTGCCTCACCCAGCCCCTGCGCCTGCGCGGCGCCAGCACCGCGCCCGTCACCTACATCCGGTGCACCGCCAACCCGGCGCCCCGGCCCTATCTCGACCGGGTCCGGGCCGCCGGCTGGCCGCTGCTCGACCTGGACGCCGGGCACGACGCGATGCTCGACGCGCCGGCGGCCCTGACCCACCTGCTCCTGGAGGAACGTTGACACCACCCGCACTCACCGCGGCCGTCCTGCGGGTCGCCGACCCCGCGGCCGACGCCGAGTTCTACCGCCGGCACCTCGACGCCGAGATCACCGACGGCCCCCGCCCCGGCTGGGTCGCCGTGGACACCGGCTGGGACACCGCGCTGCTGCTCGCCCCCGGCGACGCCGACCTGCCCGTGTACCAGGACCGCTGGGAGCGCCAGGGCGTCATCCCGATCCTGCGCACCTGGGACATCGACGCGGCCGTCAAGCGCCTCGACGACGCCGGGGTGGCCTGGATCAACCGGCCGTTCGAGTACGACATGAAGGGCCACGCGCTGCTCGGGTACTTCCACGACCCGGCCGGCCAGCCGATCGGCCTGCAGCAGCGCATGGACGACAGCGTCCGGGAGGAGGACCTGGCCGCCCTCGCGCGGCTGGACGGCCCGGCCCCGGCCGTGACCGGCATCGGCTGGGTCATCTTCCAGGCCGCCGACATCGTGGCCGCCCGCGACTTCTACGCGGCCCTGGGCTGGCGGGAGCGGCGCGGCACCGAGGGCTTCGGCTACATGATGGCGGTCGACGAGATCGTCACCCTGCAGATCGCGTTCCGGGGCCGCACCCAGGACCCGGCCCGCGACCTGGCCGCCGAGGCGGTGCTCGGCCTGCTGAGCGGCGTCGACCCGGACGCGGTGGCCGCCGCGGGCGGCACGCTCGCCGACGGCCCGGACGGCTACCGGGCCTTCCTCGACCCCGAGGGCCACGCCTGGCTGTTCGAGGGGGAGTCCTGATGGACGCGCCCCGGACCTGCGACACGCTCATCCTCGGCCGGATCGTCACGGTCGACCCCGACCGGCGCGTCATCGACGACGGCTACGTGGCCGTCGTCGACGGCCGGATCGCCGACGTCGGCGCCGGCCCCGCGCCGTGGACCGCCGCCGAGACCCTCGGCGGGCCCGGCTTCCTCGTGCTGCCCGGCCTGGTGAACACGCACACGCACCTGGTGCAGGGCTGCATCCGCGGGATGGCCGAGGGGACCACGTTCGAGGAGCGGCTGCACGGCTTCTACTACCCGATGACCGGCGCCTGCGACGAGGAGCGCTCCTACGCCTCCGCCCTGCCGCCGGTGCTCGACCTGCTGCGCAGCGGCGTCACCACCACGGCCGACGACCACTTCACGCACCGGCACAAGCGCTCGATGGACGGCGTGCTGCGCGCGGTCACCGAGGCCGGAATCCGGGTGCGCGCCGCCCGGCTGACCATCAACGAGCCGGCCACCGTGCCGGAGGACCTGCGCGAGGACGTCGAGACCGGCCTGGCCGAGACGGAGCGGATCGCCGCCGAGTGGAACGGCGACACCGTCTCCGTCACCGCCGGCTCCATCGGCATCACCTACTGCACGCCGGAGGACCTGCACGCCCTCTACGACTGGACCGTCGCGCACGGCGAGCAGTTCGACATCCACGCACCGTCCTACATGGACAAGCGGTACCTCGCCGAGCGGCGCGGCTGGAGCGGCGGCTCGATCGAGTGGCTCGACAGCGAGGGCATGCTCGCCCCGCACGTGATCGCCATCCACGCGCAGGGCCTGGTCGACGGCGAGGCCGAGCGGCTGGCCGCGGCCGGGGCGTCGGTGTCGCTGGTGCCGGACATGGAGCTCATCCTCGGCATGGTCACGTTCGACTCGCGGCGCTACGACGAGGCCGGGGTCACCACCTCGCTCGGCCTGGACGGCCCCGTCGTGGCCTACGGGCAGAACCTGTGGATGGGCATGCGCGGCTACCTGATGGCCCAGCGGGTCAGCGACAGCGTCCGCCGGCCGGGCGTCTTCGGGGCCGAGCTGCTCTTCGGCAGCCCCGAGCGGGCGATCGAGCTGGCCACCATCGGCGGCGCCCGCGCGCTGGGCATGGCCGAGCGGATCGGCTCGCTGGAGACCGGCAAGGACGCCGACGTCCTGGTGGTGGACCTGTCCGCCGAGACCACCCTGTCGCCGCCCGCCGCGCTGCTGGCCAACCTCGTGTGGTCCGGCGGCCCGTCGCCCGAGGCGATGCACCGCGTGCTGGTGCGGGGCCGCACCGTGCTGCGCGACGGCGAGCCGGTCGGCGCCGACCGCCGCACGGCCGTGGCGAACGCCGCGAAGGTGCAGCGGGACCTGCTCGAGGAGACCGGCTGCGGCCGGTTCGTCCGCGGGCTTTGGACATGACGCGAGTTCGTGAGGAGAGTGCGAGATGAGTGACACTGGCCGTCAGGTCGTCGAGGTGCCGGGCGTCGAGTTCCCGGAGTGGTACCCCAGCAGCACGGCCGTCACCGCCGGGCCGTTCGTCTTCACCGCGTCGCTGTCGGCGGTGGACTGGACCACCGGCACGCTCGCCCCGGCCGCCCGGGTCGAGCCCGGGCTGCCCAACAGCAGCGGGCATCCGGTGAAACTGCAGGTGCGGGAGGTGTACCGGCGGCTGTCCACGACCCTGGAGGCGGCCGGTTCGGGCCTGGACCTGGGCGTGTCCATCAACCAGTGGCACCCGACCTATCACGGGCTCACCGAGCGCCACGAGCCGCTGCGCGACCCCTACGAGCTGTTCTGGGAGAAGTGGCGCTACCAGGCCCACGCCTACATCCAGAGCCGCGACGAGTTCCTGCTCGCCGACCGCCCCGCCAGCTGCCTCATGCCGATGGACCGGCTGGTCAGCGCGGAGGAGCTGATCGAGGTCCAGCTCGTCGCGCTGCGCGCCGGCAGCGGGATCACCAAGCGCGCCTACGCCCACGACGTGCACAGCCCGCTCGGCGGCTACTCCGTCGGCGTCGAGTCCGGCCCGTGGGTGTTCAGCGCCGGGTTCATCGCCACCGACTTCGAGACGGGCCTGCACCCGAACGCCCGGGTGCCGCACCACATCTGGTACGGCAACCAGGTCGCCGCCGAGGTCGAGGAGACCCTGCGGCAGGTCCGCATCACCATGGAGGCCAGCGGCGCCCGGTGGGACAACGTCGTCAAGGTCGTCACGTACCTGACCCCGCACGGCATCCGCAACATGCCCGCCGTCGACGAGGTCTTCGCCAAGCAGTGGCCCGAGCACCCGCCCGCGCGGGCGATCGTCCCGGTCACCGGCATCGGCGGCGTCAACGGCGGCAACGTCGAGATCTTCGTCATCGTCGCCCGGCCCGAGCACGGCGGCGAGCGCGAGGTCGTGCACGCCCCCGGCGCGCTCGCCCCGCTCGGCCACGAGGCCCAGGCGATCCGCTCCGGCCCGTTGCTGTTCCTCTCGACCCAGCTGGGCCGCACGGCGACCGGCCCGTCGGCGGACACGCTGCGCTGGAAGGCCGGCGCCCCGCACACCCGCCGGCACATCGCCGACCAGGTCGCCCGCATCCAGGACAACGTCCAGCGCATCTGCGAGGCGGCCGGCACCAGCATCGAGAACACCGTCAAGGCCGACGTGTACCTCACCGACATGGCCGACCTCGGGGCGTTCGCCGGCGCGTGGACCGGTGCCTTCTCGTCCGGCCTGCCGGCGGCCGGCTTCTTCGAGGCCCCGCCGTCGTCGCACGAGGTGCCCGGCTGCGACGTCGCCGTCGACCTCGTCGTCCACTGTCCATAAGGGAGTGTCAAGATGATCAACACGCTGGATCCGGCGCAGTCGCCGGCCCTCGGCGCCGCGCTCGGCCTCGCGGGCGAGACCGTCCTGGTCACCGGGGCCACCCGCGGCATCGGCGCGGCGCTGGCCACCGGCCTGGCCCGCCTGGGCATGCACGTCGTGGCCGTCGGTCGCGACAAGGAGCGACTGGACGCGCTGGCCGGGGCCGAGGGCCTGTCCATCCACCCGGTCGAGGCCGAGGTGACCGACGAGGCCGCGATGGCCGCCGCGTTCGACACCGCGGTCTCGGTCACCGGCCGGCTGCTCGGCGCCGTCGCCAACGCCGGCATCGCCTTCGTGCAGCCGTCGATCGCGTTCAGCGCCGAGGACTTCCGCAAGACCCTCGACGTCAACGTCGTCGGGGTCTTCCTCACCACCCGGCTGGCCGCCGAGCGCCTGCCCGAGGGCGGGTCCGTCGTGCTCACCAGCTCGACGTTCTCGGCCTCGGCGTTCGAGCAGTGGGCGGCGTACTCGGCCAGCAAGTCGGCGGTGTCGATGCTGGCCCGGTCGCTGGGCGCGGAGTGGGCGCCGCGCGGGGTGCGGGTCAACGCGGTCGGCCCGACCGCGACGCTGACCGACCAGAACCGCGACTACCTCGGCGTGCCGGAGAACAGCGCGGGCATCGTGGCCCGCATCCCGGCCGGCCGGCTGCTGGAGCCGGAGGAGCTGGTGCTGCCCTTCGCGTTCCTGCTCAGCCCGAAGAACCAGATGATCACCGGGCAGACGCTCTTCGTCGACGGCGGCTGGACGCTGCCCTAGCGGCCGGCCGGAGGGCTCCGTCCTCAGGCGATGACGCCGTGGCCCATCTTGCGCGAGAGGCGGGTCGTCACCTCGAGCAGGGCCGCGGCGCACGCCTCCGGCCGGAAGCGGTCCGCCGGGCCGCACACGCTCATCACCGCGCGCGGCTCGCCCCGGTAGTCCAGGATCGGGGCGGCCACCGACGCCGTGCCCAGGTCGCGCTCGCTCTGCGAGTGCGACCAGCCGCGTGTGCGGACCTGGTCCAGCTCGGCGCGCAACGCGTCCGGGTCCAGCGGCGGCCGGCCGCTGGGTCCGTCCAGCGGCCCCGCGAGGACCGTCTCGGCGTCGGCCGCCGTCAGGTGGGCCAGGAACGCCTTCGAGCTCGCCCCGATGTGCAGCGGGAACGGCACGCCGACGCTCACCATGCGCACCACGTCGCGGTCGGGCAGCACCTGCTCGACGTAGTAGCGGGTGAGCCCGGCGCGCCGGGACAGCGTCACGGTCTCGTTCGTGGCGCGGCACAGCCATGGCAGCTCCGGCGCGGCGAGCGCGGTCACGTCCAGCCGCGACAGGTAGGACTGGCTCAGCGTCAGCACCGTCGGGCCGAGCCGGTAGCGGTGCGTCACCTCGTCGATCTCCACCATGCCGCGGCCGCGCAGCGAGGTCAGCAGCCGGTGCACGGCCGCCTTGGACAGCGACAGCTTCTCCGCCAGCTCGGTCACCCCGAGGTCCGGCGCGTCGCTGCGCACGAAGCAGATCAGCACGTCGAGGGCGCGCTCGACGGTCGCCGCGGTGCCGCCGAGGTCGCCGGCCGGGGCCTCCGCCGGGTCGATGCCGTTGGCGCTCGTGCTCATGCGGCCGCGTCCAGCTCGGCGGTGATGCGCGCGACCGCGGCCAGCAGGCGCTCGGCGTGCGCGTCGGCGTCGAAGCGCGCCTCGGGGCCGCAGACGCTCATCGCGGCGACGACCTCGCCGCCCTTGCGGATGGGCGCGGCGACGGCGGCCGCGCCGGTCTGGCGCTCCGAGGACGAGCGCGCGTAGCCCTGCGCCCGGATCTGCTCCAGCTCGCGGCGCAGGCTCCGCGGGTCGGTGCGGGTCTGCGGGGTGACCGGGTCGAGGCGGCCGGTGAGGTACCGCTCCCGCTGCGCCTCCGGCAGGAACGCCAGGATCGCCTTCGACGACGCGCCCGCGTGCAGCGGGAACGGCACGGCCAGCTGCACCATCATCACGACCGGGCGGTCCGGGGTGACCTGCTCGACGTAGTAGCGCCGGTCGCCGGAGCGCACCGACAGCGTGGTGGTCTCCTGGCACTCGTCGCTGAGCGGGCGCAGCGCCGGGATGGCGGCGTCGGCGGCGACCAGGCCGCGTTGGTAGCGCAGGCCCATGCTGACCGCCAGCAGCCCGAGCGAGTACCGGCGGGACTCCTCGTCGAGCTCGACGAGGTTGCGGCTGCGCAGGCTGGTGAGCACGCGGTGCACCGCCGGCTTCGACATGCCCAGCTCCTGGGCGATCTCGCTGACCCCGAGCGTGGTGGCGCGCACGCTGCTGAACAGCAGCAGCACGTCCAGCGCGCGGTCGACCGTGCTGGCCGAGGCGCGCGGCTCGGCGATCTTCGGCATGCGGGCCGGCTCCTCATCCACGCGGAAGTCAAGCATCGTGCACCGCCGATCCTACGGGCCGCGGGCTCATCGGTTCCGGGGTCCGAGGGTATTGGCCAGCCGGGCGACGCCGCAGTAGAACGCGGCCACCACCAGCAGCTCGGTCAGCTGCCGCTCGCCGAGCTCCGCGCGCAGCACCCGCAGCGCCTCCTCGTCGGCGTGCCCGTCGCGGGCGACGTCCTCGGCGAGGCGGCGGGCCGCGGCGGCGAGCCGTGCCGGCGGCGGCTCCAGGCCGGCGGCCAGGCGGCGGTGGGCGGTGTCCACGTAGGGCGAGCCGACCAGCTCGGCGACGCGGATGATGACGAGCTCGGAGAGGGCCGGCGACACGGTGAGGCCCTCACGCAGGGCGCGCACCAGGTCGATCCAGCCCGACAGCAGGGCCGGGGCGTTGCCGAGGATCGCGAAGAGGTCGCTGACGTGCCCGAAGAGGTCCTCGGCCTTGGCGTAGGCGTCCTGGACCGCGGGGTCCGGGTCGGTGCGCGCCACCCGTGTGAACTCCAACCGCCGAACCTCCGCCACGCCAGCCCGTACCGATAATCGGTATTTCGTTCCGCAGAACGGTACCGCCGCTGATTCTGGCAGGTCAAGAACGGTGTGAGAGGCATTGACCGGGCCGCGTCCCGCCCCTAGAGTTCTTGCAGGAACACCGTTCCCGAAATCGGAACATCCCCCGGGAGGCGCGCACATGACCGACGTCGACGTCCTAGTCGCCGGGGCCGGGGGAGCGGGCCTCAGCGCCGCCCTCGCCGCCGCCCAGCGCGGCGCCTCGGTGGTCGTGGCCGAGGCCTTCGAGCACTTCGCCCGCGGCAACAACACCTCGATGAGCACCGCGATGATCCCGGCCGCGGGCACCCGCTGGCAGGCCGCCGCCGGGGTCGCCGACGACGCCGGGACGTTCCTGCACGACATCGCCCGCAAGACCAAGGGCCGCGCCGACGAGACCATCGCGCGGGCGCTCGTCGGGGTGGGGCCGGGGCTCGTCGAGTGGCTCGACGGCGAGTGCGGGATTCCGCTCGAGCTCGTCACCGACTTCAAGTACCCGGGCTTCTCGCGGTACCGCTGCCACACCGTCGCGAACCGGGCCGGCCGCGACCTGCTCGACGGGCTGCTGCGCGCGGCCGCGGGCCTGGACGGCCTCGACATCGTCGCCCCCGCCCGGCTGGCCGAGCTGTCCACACAGGACGGTGTGTGGACGGCCGTGCTCACCCGGCCCGGCGGCGCCACCGAGACCGTCACCGCGCGGGCGGTCGTGCTCGCCACCGGCGGCTTCGGCGCCGACGCCGAGCTCGTCAAGCAGTACATCCCGGAGATCGCCGCCGGGGTCTACGCCGGCGGCGAGGGCTGCCGCGGCGACGCGCTGCGGCTGGCCGGCGAGCTCGGCCTCGACACCGGCTACCTCGACGCCTACCAGGGCCACGGCTCCTGGGCGATGCCGCACGCGACCCTGCTGACCTGGGCCGCCGTCATGCACGGCGGCATCATGGTCAACGCGCACGGCGAGCGCTTCGGCGACGAGACCGTCGGCTACTCCGAGTACGCCCGCAGCGTCCTGGCCCAGCCCGGCGCCATCGGCTGGATGCTCGGCGACCGCCGGGTCCACGAGGCCTGCCTGCCGTTCCAGGACTACCGCGACCTCGACGCCGCCGGCGGCGTGCGCTGGAGCGACGACCCGGCCGCCGTCATCGGCTGCGCGCCGGAGACGCTCGCCCGGACCCTGGCCGAGGCCGGCCCCGGCGACCGGTTCGGCCGCACCCACTGGGAGCAGCCGCCGATCTCCCCGCCCTACTTCCTCGTCCGGGTCACCGGCGCGCTCTTCCACACCCAGGGCGGCCTGCTCGTCGACGGCGACGCCCGGGTGCTGCGCGGCGGCGTGCCCGTCCCCGGCCTCTACGCCGCCGGGGGCGCCGCGGCCGGCATCAGCGGCACCGGCGCGGACGGCTACATGGCCGGCAACGGCCTGCTCGGCGCGCTCGGGCTGGGCTACCTGGCCGGCCGGCACGCGACCGCGGGGGCCTGACGGGCCCGGCTGAACTCCGGTGGCCGTCCTGCCGACGAAGTCGGGGCGGTCACCGGCCGGCCCGGGCCGAGCGCTCGCCGGCCCGCAGCAGCGGCCCGCGCACGGCGAGCCCGGCGACCAGCGCCAGCACCGCCCCCGTGGCCCCGCCGGCCGCGACGAGCCACCAGCCGGCCACGCCGGTCACCGCGAGCGCCACCACGCCGCTGAGCGTGGAGCGGGCCCGGGCGCGGTCGTCGCCGCTCTCGACCACGAACCCGGCCCAGGTGACCGCGGTGTAGACGGCGATCTCCGCGGCGACGGCCGCGACGAGCAGCGGCCCGCTCGGCCCCCACGCGACGAGCGCCGCGGTGCCGGCCGCGGTCACGCCCGCCCCGGCCAGCGCGGCGCCGAGGGCCACGCGGCGCACCAGCGCGGCGGCCGGCCCCGGGTGCGCGTCCAGCCAGGCCGAGAGCCGCGGCTGCCACAGCCGCAGCAGGTAGCCCCACAGCACCCCGGCCGCGCCCGAGACGAGCATCGCGACGTAGAAGGCGCTGATCTGCGGGGCCGGGACGCGTCCGGCCTGCTCGGCGTACAACACCGGGACCCCGGCCAGCGCGACCGCCTCGCCGGCCGCGAGCAGGCCCACCGCCCGCAGCACCGCGAGCGCCTCGGCCCGGGGCACCGCCGGGCGCGCCGGCACCGTGCGCCACAGCGCGGCGAGCAGCACGGCGGTGACGAGCCCGGCGGTCGCGGTGAGGACGCCGAGGATGACCCCGACGCCGGCCCCGGCCAGCAGCGCCAGGGCGACCGCGACGCCGTAGCCGGCCCCGATCGTGGCGAACGCGGCGGCGTCGGCGTGCGCCGCGCCGCGCAGCCGCCACAGCCCGACGAGGACGGTGGCGGTCCCGGTACCGGTGTAGAGCGCGGCCGCGGCGGCGTAGGTGACCGCGGCGTGGCCCGGGACCAGCAGCGCCAGGGCCGACCAGCCCAGCAGCGCGGCCGCGAAGGGGCCCAGCGCGAACCACACGAACAGCGGCTCCAGCCGCCGGCCCCCGGGGGCGCCGACGAGCACGAGCGCGGCCCGCTCGGTGCCCCCCGAGAGGGCGAAGAGCCAGCTCATCACCCCGGTCGCGGCGGCGTAGGCGGCGAAGGCGACCGGGCCCCAGGCGGCCAGCAGCACGACGCCCGCCGCCCACTGCGCGATCCGCGCCGTGCCGCGCCCCGCCACGAGGAGCGCCACCGTTCCCGCACGCATCCCTATATTTAAGGGCATGGAACTCGAAGTGGAGTTCGCCGATGCCGCCCAGGCCGAGCCACCGCCCGGCTGGGACGACTTCGTCGACAAGGGCGCCGCGCACCCGGTCTGGCGCTGGTCCGTCGTGCACGCCGCCGCCGGCCCGCGCCGGGGCGCCGCCGTGGCCGCGCTGCTGCGCGACGGGGGCGAGACGGCCGGCCTGGTGTACGCCCGGCTGACCGGCCCGGGCCGCACGCTGGCCGACGTGGGCTGCCCGGGCTCGTCCTCGATGCCCGGCCTGGTGCTGCGCGGCGGCCTGCCCGGCGTCCTCGACCCGGCGGGCGGCGCGGCCGACGACGGGCCGCTGCTGGCCGCGGCCCTCGCCGCGTTCGAGGCGGCGCTGCGCAAGGAGCACCGGCGGGTGCGCGCGGTCGCGTACCGCTCGGTCTTCGCCGGCGAGCTGCCCGTCGTGGCCGGGCGCCTGAGCCTGGTGGGGCGCGGCCTGCCGGTCACCATGTTCACGAACACCTTCGAGGACTACGAGCGCTACCTCGCCGGGCTGAGCCAGTCGCGCCGGGCCAGCCAGCGCCGCCAGGTCAAGCTCGTGGCCCGCGAGCCCGGGCTGGAGTCCTCGTTCGGCCCGCTCACCGGCCCCGTCGACCTCGACCGCTTCAACGCGCTCGCCGACACCACCAGCGGCCGCCACGAGACCCGGCGGTGGCCCCGGCCGCGGCGGCTGCCGCATCCGCTGCGGGTGGCCATGGCCACGGTGCCGGGGGTGCTGGCGGCCCGCTACGAGCGCGCGGGGGAGCTCGTCGGGCTGGGGATCAATTTCGATCATCCATCGGTACCGCTGGCGGGTCCCTGGGGCGCTCTGGACCCGCACGAGGGCGGGCCGCGGGGCCTGTGGTTCGACCAGCACGCGCGCATCCTGCGCTGGGCCATCGAGTCCGGGCGGGCCGGGGTCATCGGCGGCAAGGGGCTGGTGGAGCTCAAGGCCGAGCTGGGCTACGACATCGTCCCCCAGTGGCTCGTCCTGCGCAGGCCGCGTTGATCACCCGGCCCCGGCGAGCCGGCGCAGCACGGTGAACTGGGGCACCGCCTCGAAGCCGAGCTCGGCCTTCTGCGCCATGAGCCCCTTGCCGGCGATGTACCCGCCGCGCCCCGACTCGATGGCCCAGCGCAGCGAGCGGGCGAAGTGCTCGTACCAGATCCCCGACCGGCCGCCCTCGTGCGGGTCCAGCGCCGCCCACGGCCCGGCCAGCGGCGCCGACGGGTGGTCGAAGGTGATGGTGGCCCCCACGAGCCGCCCGTCCGCGGCGGTGTAGCGCAGCAGCCGCGCTCCCGGCACCGCGGCCTGCGCGGCGTGGAACTCCAGCGACCAGCGCCGCCGCGGCGGGAACCGGCGGCGATGGTTGCGCCGGTCGGTCTGCTCCGCGAGCGCGTGGAACGCGGCGGCGTCGAAGCGCTCCGGCGCCGGTCCGAAGTGGACGGTCACGCCGGGGTCCCCGTCGGTCTGGCGCACCAGCCGGCCCTGGTCGCGCCGGCGCTTGCTGGGCAGCGTCGCGAGGTACTCCTCGTAGCTGCCGAACCGGTTGCGCAGCACGGCCACGTCGTCGCCGCGGCGCACCAGCCCCACGCCGCGCGCCAGCACCGGCAGCGCGCCGGGGTAGACCTGCCGGTAGGACACCGCGCGTATCCGCCGCCGGTGCCGCCCCAGCGCCGCCTCGAACGCCGCCGTCACCGCGCCGAGCAGCTCGTGCGGGCCGGGCGCGAGGCCGGGCGGGAGATCGCCGGGCAGCGCCACGCCGGGCAGGGACATCGAGCCCGGGCACTCCACGTCGGCCAGCGTCCCGCCCGGCCCGATGAGCCGGGCGTGCACGAGCGCGGCCGTCCGGTCCCCGTCGCGCACCACCGCCGCGACCGTCGCCCCGTGGCGCGCGGCGGCCACGGCCCGCACCAGCGACCAGTCCCACACCGGGTGCAGCGGGGCGTCGCGGACCAGCTCGGCCCAGCCCGCCGGAGGGTCGGCGGCGGCCGGGTCGGCGAACTGCACGGCAAGGTTCCCCTGCATGACAACAGCTTATGGGCATCGATGGCTTGTATGCTCGTGGCGTGTCGGTGCTGTTGTTCGGGGCGAACCCCGGTCTCACGCTCCACGAGGGCGAGCGGACCGTCGCGTTCGCCTCCGCGTGGCGGGTCGACTGGTCGGTGCGGGGCGCGGGGACGGCGCTCGTGGTGTGGCACGACGGCGAGGTCCGGATCGCGACCGAGTCCCCGGACCTGGGCCGCTGGCTCGCCGAGGCGTTCGTGCGGCACTTCCCGGAGGTCGCCGGGCTGCCGTGGCCCGAGCCGGCGGTGACCGTGGCGCCGGTCCGTCTCGAGCTCGACCACGCCGCCGGGCTGCGCGCGGGCGCGGGCGACGTCGAGCTGGAGATCACCGGGGCGGGGCAGCCGCGCGCGATCGGCGTCGAGGCGTTCCCGGGCAACGGGCTGCGGCTCACCAACGTCTACATCCCGTGCGAGAGCGGCCGCCTGCGCCTGGGCGGCACCGAGGTCGCGGCCACCTCGGCGAACGCGTTCCTGGCCGACGCCGAGGTCTGGTCTGGAGGCTGATCAGTGTCGATCACAGCCACGCGCCCCGTGCGCATCGTCGGGGCCGGCCTCGCCGGGGCGACCGTCGCCCACGAGCTGCGCCGGGCCGGCCGGGCGGTCGAGGTCATCGAGGCCGACCCGGACTGGGGCGGGCAGCTGCGCACCGCGTCGGCGGCCGGCATCCTCTACGAGCCCACCGGGGCGCACATCTTCCACACCGCCGACGAGGAGGTGTGGCGGCTGGTCAACACGCTGGTGCCGATGCGGCCGTACCGCCACCGCGTGCGCACCGAGGTCTTCGGCCGCATCATGAGCTGGCCGCCGCAGCTGTCCGAGCTGCGCGAGCTGCCGCAGTGGCCGGTGATCGAGCGGGAGCTGGCCGCGCGCCCCGAGCACCCGGGCGGGGACAACCTCGAGGCGTGGTGCATCGAGCTCATGGGCGAGACGCTGTACCGCGAGTACATCGAGGGGTACACCCGCAAGCAGTGGGGCTGCGACCCCAGCGAGCTCGCCGCGGTCTGGGCGCCCCGCCGCATCGAGCTGCGCGAGGACGGCCACCTCGACCTGTTCCGCGACCCGCACCAGGGCTGGCCCGAGGGCGGCTACCGGCGGCTCGTCGACGGGCTGCTGCGCGGCGTGCCGGTGACGCTGGGCACGCCGGTCACCGTCGCCGACTGGGACGAGCTGTGCGCCGGGGCCGCCGCGGTCGTGCTCACCTGCGCCCTCGACGAGTTCTTCGCCGACGCGCTGGGCCCGCTGGCCTGGCGCGGGGTCCGCTTCGTGCACCGCTGGTTCCCCGACGCCGAGCACGTGCTGCCGGCCGGGGTGCTCAACACGCCCGGCCTGCAGCACCCGCACACCCGCGCGATCGAGACGAAGTGGATGAGCGGGCAGCGGGAGCCGGGGACGATGGTCAGCTACGAGTACCCCAACGCCCCGGCCCGCCACTACCCGGTCGACGACGTGCAGGGGACCAACCGGGACCTGCACCGCAAGTACGAGAAGCTGCTCGCCCAGCTTCCCGGCCCGCCGCGGGTCCTCGCCGGCCGGCTGGCCACCTACACGTACATCGACATGGACCAGGCGATGCGCCAGGGCATCAACGTGGCGCGGAAGCTGCTGACTCTGGTCGACTAGGCAGCCGGGGGTGCAGCCGGGTGCGCAGCCACGGCAGGGCGAGGACGAGCCCGGCCAGCACCAGGTGCACGGCGCAGAAGGCGATCGCACCCGCGGGCGAGGCCGGCGAGCCGGTGAAGACCGTGATGTGCGAGGCCCACGTGAAGCGCTCGGGGCGCCCCTCCGGCCAGTCGTAGAGGTAGAAGAACGTGATGTCGTTGAGCCCGGAGACGAGCACCAGCGTGGCCGCGAAGCCCAGCCGCAGCACCCGGCCCGACGGCGCGCCGCCGAGCCGGTAGCCGAACAGCACCGCGAGGATCGTGAACGCGTTGACGAAGATCGCCATCTGGTAGAACGACGGGAACGCCGCCGACTGGTCGGTCGCGTCGGCCAGCCCGAGCACCCGCAGCGTGTAGAGCGTGTCGACCACGCCCATGTAGCCGACCACGATCATGGCGAGCAGGGCCAGCCCGATCCCCGGCCGCTGCGGGAACCCGCCGATGGCGAGCACCGCGAACACGACCGGGGCGAGGCGCAGCACGAACTCCGCGGGGTTGTCGATGGTCCGGTCCGGTGGCATCACCACCATGAGCAGCAGGGTCAGCGCGCCGCCGGCGACGCCCGCCAGTAGCCAGCCCCAGCGTCGGATCACGACTTCTCCGTCCAGAAGGGGCCGAGCGCGAGGGCGTCCATGCCGGTCTTGAGGTAGCAGCGGACCGCGTCGGCCGGGGTGCAGACGATCGGCTCCTCATTGTCGTTGAACGAGGTGTTGACCACCATCGGTACGCCGGTCAGCCCGTGGAACTCGGTGATCATCTCGTGGTACAGCGCGTTGTCCTCGCGCGAGACCGTCTGCACGCGCGCGGTCCCGTCCTCGTGGGTGATCGCCGGCACCACCGTGCGTTGGTGCTCGAGCACGTCGAAGACCAGCAGCATCACCGGGCTCGGGTAGCCGCTGGCGAAGTACTCGCCCGCGTGCTCGGCCAGGCAGGACGGCGCGAACGGGCGGAACGGCTCGCGGTGCTTCACCTTCTCGTTGAGCCGGTCCTTGGTGTCGAAGCCGCGCGGGTCCGCGACGATCGAGCGGTTGCCCAGCGCCCGCGGGCCCGCCTCGATGCGGCCCTGGTACCAGCCGACGATCTTGCTCGCCGCGACCGCCTCGGCGGTCGTGCGGGTGATGCGCTCCGGGCGGGTGTAGGGCAGCCCGGCCTCGGTGAGCGCCTTCTCCATTTCGGCCTCGGTGTACTCGGGCCCGAGGAAGATGTAGTTGCCCCGGTGCCGGGGCGCGCCCCGCTCGCTGCTGACGATCATCGCGGCGCCGAGCGCGGAGCCGTCGTCGGCCGAGGCGGGCTGGGCGAAGAACTCCTCGAACGGGGTCTCCAGCAGGATCTTGCCGTTCATGACGCTGTTGAGCGCGACCCCGCCCGCGGTGCACAGGCGGGTGCGGCCGGTGTGCGCCTGCAGCCAGCGGGCCACGTGCAGCCCGGCCTCCTCCAGCGTGTTCTGCAGCGCGTAGGCGATGTCGGCGTAGTGCTGCGGCACCGCGTCGCGGGTCTTCGGCCGCGGCTGCCCGAAGCGGTCGACGAACTTCTGCGAGACCCGGTGCTTGCCGGTCGCGTGGTGGCGGAACCAGCTGAGGTCCAGCGCGTAGCGGCCCTCGTCCTCGAGCCGGATCAGCTCGCGGAAGTCCTCGACGAAGGTCGGCTTGCCGTAGGCGGCCAGCCCCATGATCTTGCCCTCGTCCTTGGCCGGGTGGAAGCCGAGCCAGCCGGTGACGCACGCGTACATCGCGCCCAGCGAGTGGGGGAACTTGACCCGGCGCACGTCGACGATCCGGTCCCCCTCGGCGACGCCGAGGAACGTGGAGGTGCCGTCGCTGCCGATGCCGTCCCAGGTGATCAGGGCCGCGTCGGTCCACGGCGACAGGTGCAGCGCGCTGGCGGCGTGGGCGTGATGGTGGTCCACGAGATGCACCTTGAAGTGCGTTCTGCCGCTGTACCCCACCGCCTCGCGCAGGATGCGCCCGAGCGTCATGGACCGGCGCAGGTGTAGTAACAGCGCCCCGCCGACGTGATAGTCGTCCGAGTGCGTCTGGGCACCGCCGCCCGACAGCGTCGAGCGCATGCTCTGGGCCCGGTCCGCGTAGTCGCCGCCGTCGTTGCGGAACACCGCCAGGGTCGCCGGCAGGTGCCGCAGGAAGTGGGTGCCGGCGTGCAGGACCTCGCGCGGGGCCTGCCAGAAGTACGCCACGTGGTCGACCTCGCCGAGGGTGATGCCCGCGTGGGCGAGGCACCATTTGACCGCCTCCGCCGGGAACGCCCCGTCGTGCTTGATCCGGGTGAATCGCTCCTCTTCGCTGAACGCGACGATCTGTCCGTTCAGCAGCAGAGCGGCGGCCGAGTCGTGATGTTGGCTCAACCCGAGTACATACATTGAAGAGTCCCGTCGTCGGTGGACGCCTTGATCATTGATCGTAATCGTTTCAAACGATCGTTTGGATCGGAAGTCCGACGATGGTATTGATATTGACAGCAGTCATCGCTGCGATCGGTGCAACCCCCGTGACGATGGAAGGCCTACAGGTGCATCCATTTACGCTGACGGTCGTCGTTCCCTGCCTTGACGAGGAGGAGAACATCGGCCCGGTCTACGAGGAGATCGTGACCGAATTGGCCGGATTCGATGACCTCGAAATCCTCTTCGTGGACGACGGGAGCACCGACGAGACGCTGGATCGAATACGATCCCTGGCCGCCCGGGATCGCCGCGTGTCCTATTTATCCTTTACTCGCAACTTCGGGGTGGAACCGGCGTTCTCGGCCGGATACCGCTACGCCCGCAACGACTGGATCCTGCATCTCGACGCCGATCTGCAATTCCCCCCGGCCGAGGGCCGCCGGCTCATCGAGACCGCGCGCACCGGCTACGACGCCGTCTTCGGCATCCGGGTGGACCGCAAGGACCGCTGGTCGCGCCGCGTCTCCTCGAAGGTCCACGACCTCATCGCCCGCCGGCTGCTCGGCATCGAGCTGCCCGCCGGGGCCACCACGTTCCGGCTCGTGCGGGCCTCGCTCGCGCGCCGGATCGTCGACCTGCGCCTGGGCACCCCCTACTTCCTGGCCACCGTGCCCCGGCTGACCGCCGCGTGGACGACGGTGCCGACCGCGCACCGGCCCCGGCTGCGGGGCGAGCCCAAGGTCCGCTGGCGCGGCCTCGCCCGCCACTCGGTGGAGCTGTTCGTGTCGTACTCCGACCGGACCATGGCCGCCGCGGTCACCGCCTGCCTGCTCGCCGCCCTGCTCGCCTTCGCCGGCCTCGCGGCGACCCTCGCCGGCGTCTCCGCCTCGGTGCTGCTCTGCCTCGCCGCCGGCATCGCCCTCGCCGCCCTGGCCGTGATGGGTCGCTACCTGGTGCACATCGGCCGCGGCCAGCCCCGCACGCCGCTGTTCCTGGTGCGCGAGGCGAACATCCCGATCGCCCCGGCCGACCTGCTCGAGCCCGGCCCGGCCCAGCGCCCGGCCCGGCTGGCGGCCGCCTCATGACGACGCTGCTCGTGCTGGGCGGCGCCGACGGCGCGCTCGGCACCCTCCGCCTGGCCCGGACGCTCGGCGTGCACACCATCTGCGCCGACGCGCGGGCCGACGCTCCCGGCGCCGCCGCCGCCGACGAGCTGCTCAACGTGAGCACCCTCGCCGTCCCCGCGATCGTGGCCGCCCTGCGCGGCCGGCGCGTCGACGGCGTCGTGTCCCCGGCCAGCGACGTGAACCTGCCGTCGCAGTACGCCCTGGCCACCCGGCTGGGCCTGCCGTGCGGGCTGTCGGAGGAGGCGGTGCGCGCCTCGGTCGACAAGGGCTACTTCCGCTCCGTCTGCGACGGCCTGGGCCTGCCCGGCCCGCGCTGGTGGCAGGGCCGGCACCGGCAGGCGCGCCAGGGCCTGCGCGACGCCGCGGTGCCGTGGCCGCTGATGGTGAAGCCCACCGACTCCAGCGGCAGCCGCGGCATCACCCGCGTCGCCGAGCCCGCCGGCCTCGGCCCCGCGCTCGCCGCGGCCGCCGCGTTCTCCCGCCGCGACGTCGTCATTGTCGAGGAGTTCCTGACCGGCCGGCACTTCACCGCCGAGGCCGTGGTCGTCGACGGCCGGATCGCCGCGACCGGGGTCACCGAGCGGCGGCTCACCGACCCGCCGTACTTCGTCACCACCGAGCACTGGATGCCGGGCGGCGACCACGCAGGGGATCTGGCCGGAGACCTGGCTGAGGACCTGTCTGGGCGCGCCCGCCCGGTGCTCGACCAGCTGTGCGCCGCGCTCGGCTACCGCTGGGGCGCCCTCAACGCCGACCTGCTGCTCACCCCCGACGACCGCCTCGTGGTGGGGGAGTGGGGCGCGCGCACCGGCGGCAACGGCGTCGCGGAGCTGCTCGGCCTCGCCTACGGCGTCGACGCGACCGAGGTGTACGTGCGCATGGCGCTCGGCGAGCGCGTCGAGGTGTCCGCCGAGCCGCGCGGTCACGCCGCGTTCCGGGTGCTCGGCGCGCCGGTGGAGGGCAAGCTCGTCGGCGTCGACGGGATCGAGGCCGCGCGCGCGGTGCCCGGGATCGCCGACGTGGTCGTGGCCGCGGCGCTGGGCGACACCGTGGTGCCCTACACCCGGGCCGGGGCCAAGCTGGGCTACCTGCTCGCCTCCGGCCCCGGCCGCGCCGCCGTGGCCGAGTCCCTGTCCGCCGCCGAGTCGGCCCTGCGCTTCGACATCGAGCCGGACGCCTGAACGCGCCGGGCGGACGGTCCCGCCGTCCGCGCGGCCGAGCCGATGCACAGCCCATCGTCGAAGGGAAGAGGACATGCTCCGCCGTACCCTGCTCGCCCTGGTGGTCACCGGCGCCGTCATCGCCGGCGCCCAGGCCCCCGCGAGCGCGATCCCGGTGCCGCCACCCGGCGGGGACCTGCTCATCGTCTTCGCCTACTACGCCGACTCGGCGAAGACCCAGGTCATCGGGCAGTCGTGGACCGGCTGCGGCCAGCCCGCGGGCAGCTGGGGGGTGACCTCGGGCATCCAGCAGGTGTTCTTCACGCCCTGCTGACCGGCGGTGCCGGAGCATGTATAAGCCTTGACTTAATTAAGCCGAGGCTGACATAGTCCCGGCATGCGCACGTTCGACAACGCCGGCGGAGCGGCCGTGGCGGCCGCCGGATCGACCGCCGGATCAACCAAGGCACTCCTGACCTGCGGCATGCTCGCCGGGCCGCTCTACATCGTCGTGGTCGTCCTGCAGGCGCTCACCAGGGACGGGTTCGACATCAGCCGGCACCCGGCGAGCATGCTGAGCAACGGCGACCAGGGATGGATCCAGATCGCGAACTTCGCGGTCAGCGGCCTGCTGTTCGTGGCGGGTGCGGCCGGGCTGCACCGGGTCCTCGGGCGGGCGGCGGGCCCGGGCGGCACGTGGGGACCCCGGTTGATCGCCGTCTTCGGTGCCGGGATGCTCGGCGCCGCCGCGTTGCGGGCCGATCCCGCCGACGGCTTCCCGCCGGGCACGGCGCGGGGCGTGCCGGCCACGATGAGCTGGCACGCGGCCGCGCACCTGCTCGTCGCCGGGGTCGCCTTTCTCGCGCTCGCCGCCGCCTGCTTCGTCTTCGCCCGGCGGTTCGCCGCGGCCGGCCGGAGCGCCCTTGCGGCCTGCGGCGGCGTGACCGGCGCGGCCTTCCTCGTCACCTGGAGCCTGCTGCTCACCCTGCAGGGATCGCGCCCCGCCAACGTCGCGTTCGCACTCGCGATCGGGCTCGCCCTGGCCTGGGCATCGCTGCTCGCCGCGCTCCATCGGCCGGCATGAGTTCCGAGATGGAGGACGCGATCCGGATGCCCATCTCCAGGAGACTCCTCGCGGTCCTGAGCGCAGCGCTGCTGGCGGGCGCCCCGGCGGCCTGTGGCTCATCGGACGCCGGCGGACCCGCGGCGGGCGACGGGCCGGGGACGGCGTTCCGCGACCGCGACCTGCTGGTCACGGCGGTCTGCTCGCCCGGCGCGAACGACGGCTGGCTGGTGTCGGTGGACGGCTGGGATCCGAAGACCTGGCGGCACGAGTCGACGGCGCAGTTCCCGGTCCCGGCCGGTGTCCTGGCCACCGAGCAGCAGGCCGGCGCCGCCCCGAAGGTCCGCTCGGGCCTGGTCGCGCTGTGCACGCCCGACCCGCGGGGACCGCTGGGCCGCAGCACGCGCGACGGCGAGGGCGGCGCGGCGGCCGTGCGGCTGATCCGGTCCCTGTTCGACCGGAACTTCACGAAGATGGCCGTGGTCATCCGCGACGGCGGCAGCGGCGCGGCGCACGCCGGTTACGTCGAGCGCGGCGGGCGGCTCACCGACCTCACCGCGACGGACGCCGGCTTCGGCTCCACGCCTCGCGAACAGCGCGCGGTCCTCAGCCCGGACGGGGCGGACGTGTGGTTCACCTACCGCGCGGACGGCGCGTGGAAGGTCGGCAGCCGGTCGGCGGGCGGGGACCACCGGCTGACGCAACGCAGCGCCGGCGGGGTGCCCGACCTCCCGCTGTTCCTGGTCGGCGAGCCGGTGCGCGCCCTGGTCGCGTACAACGTCGTGGTCTCACCCGACGGTCGGCGCTACAGCGGCTGGGCGCCCGCGGACAACAACGACGACGACGTCTTCGCGGTGCCGGCCGGCACCGCGGCGCTCACCGCCGCCACCCCGAAGGCCGCGGACAACGGTTGCGCGGGCGCCGTGGGCTGGCTCGACGGCAACACGCTGCTGTGCCCGGTCGGCCTGGACGACAACCTGGCGGCGGTCGCCGTCGACGCCCCGGGCGGCACGCCGAGGCAACCCATCCTCCCCGCCGGCAACCGGAGCAACACCGGCATGGTGATCTCGCCGGACGGCGGGCAGGTCGTGCTGCTCAGCGCGGCCGGGACCGAGCGCGAGTACTGGATCACCGCGACCGGGCCGGGCGCGACGCCGCAGCGGGTGGACCGCACCGGCGAGCTGTCCGCCTTGGGCGCCCGCGCGATCTTCGTCGAGTGGCGCTGACCGGCGCCGCGGGGCGGTCACCGGCGTTTCCGGGCCCGCAGCTGTCATACATGCGGCTGACAGGCGAACGGTGCATCGGGGACGCTGGCGGGCTCGGAAAGATCCAGACCCGCACGTGAGGTGACCATGGCCGCTGCACCCGATGCCCGGGCGGACCTGACGCTCGGTGTGCTCGGCCCGACCGTCGTGCGCCACGACGGCCGGGCCGTCGCCGCGGGCGGCCCGGCGCCGCGGACGCTGCTGTGCCGCCTGATCATCGCCGGCGGCCGGTTCGTGTCGATCGACGCGCTGGTCGACTGCCTCTGGCCGCACGAACCGCCGCCGAGCGCGCGGATCACCGCGCAGGGCTACCTGTCCGTCCTGCGCCGGGCCCTCGAGCCCGGCCGCCGGCCCCGGCAGCCCGGACGGGTGCTGGTCCGCGACGGGGCCGGCTACGCGCTGCGGCTGGGGCTGGCCGCGCTCGACGCCGACCGGTTCGCCGCGGCGGTGACCCGGGGCCGGGACCTGCTGGCCGGCGGCGACGCCCGCTCGGCGCTGGCCCGGTTCGACGAGGCGCTGGCCCTCTGGCGGGGGCCGGCGTACGCGGACTGCGCCGACCACGTGTTCGCCCTCGCGGAGTCGCAGCGGCTCCAGGAGCTGCGGACCGGGGCCGCGGAACACCGCCTGGCCGCGCTGATCGAGTCGGGCGCGCACGAGACGGCCGCCGCGCAGCTGCGGGCGTTCCTGGCCGAGCACCCGCTGCGGGAGCGGGGCTGGGCGTTGCTGGCGCGGGCGCTGTACCGGGCGGGCCGGCAGGGGGACGCACTGGCGGCGCTGCGGGAGGCGCGGAACCGCCTGATGGACGAGCTCGGCGTGGAGCCCGGGCCGGAGCTGGCCGGGCTGCACCACGACATCCTGGACCAGGCGCTCACGCCGGCGCCGCGCGCCGAGGCCGCCGGGGGCCCGGGCAACCTGCCGCACTCGATCTCGGCGCTGGTGGGGCGGGCCCGCGAACGGCAGGTGGTGTCCGAGATGCTGAGCCGGCACCGCCTGGTCACTCTCACCGGCGCGGGAGGCATGGGCAAGACGAGGCTCGCGCTGGCGGTGGCCGGCGCGCGCCGCGACGCCGACGGCCCGTGGTTCGTCGAGCTGGCTGGCCTGCACGAGCCCGCGGCGCTCGCCGGGCGGCTCTGCGCGGCGCTGCGCATCACTGGCACGGGTGGCCTCGACACCCTGATCGCGGCGCTGCGCACGCGCACGATGCTGATCGTCCTGGACAACTGCGAGCACCTGGCCGACGCGGTCGGTGCGCTCGTCTCCGCGCTGCTCAGCGCGTGCCCGAACGTGCGCGTGCTGACCACCGGCCGCCAGTCGCTGCGCGTCGACGGGGAGCACCTGTTCGAGGTGCCGCCGCTGTCCGGCGGCGTCGACGGCGAGGCGGTCACGCTGTTCGTCGCGCGGGCCGCCGCCGTGCTGAGCGGCTGGTCGCCGGGCCCGGACGAGCGGCGGGTGATCGCCCGCCTCTGCGCGGCCCTCGACGGCATGCCGCTGGCCATCGAGTTCGCCGCCGCGCAGTGCCGCGTCCTGTCCCCGCGGCAGATCCTCGAGCGGCTCGACGACCGGTTCGCGCTGCTGGCCGGGGAGCGCACCAGCTCGCGGCACACCACGCTGCTGGGCCTGATGGACTCGTGGTACGACCTGCTCAACGGCGCCGAGCGGGAGTCGCTGCAGGCCCTGGCGGTGTTCGAGGGCGGCTTCGGGTTGTCCGCGGCCAGGGCGGTCACCGGGCGCGGCGACACCCTGGCCGACCTGACCAGCCTGGTGGAGAAGTCCCTGGTGACCGTGGCGACCGTGGTCGACGGCGACGACCGGCGCTACGTGATGCTGGAGACGATCCGGCAGTACGCGCTGCGCCGCACGCCCGCCGGCCGCCGTGAGGTGCTGGGGAGCCGGCACACCGCCTGGGTCGGCGAGCTGGCGGACGTCGCCGGCGACGAGCTGCGCGGGCCCGGCAGCGCCCGGTGGATGCGGCGGCTGCACATCGAGAGCGACAACGTGCGGGCGGCGCTGCGAAGGGCGAGCGCGGCCGGGGACACGGCGGCCGTGCTGCGCATCGGCGGCGGGCTCTACTGGTTCTGGTACCGGCAGGGCCGCGCCGGCGACGGCCGGCACTATCTGGAGCTCGCGCTGCGCCGGGCCGATCCGCGGCTGCACGGGCACGCGCCGCTCGCCCGCGCGGCCATGGGCCTCGCGCTGCTGCGCTACGTCAGCGGGGCGCTCGACCAGGTCGCGGAGGCGCTGGCGATGGCCGCCCGGCACGGTGGCGCCACCGAGGACCTGGGGGTCCGGGCGCAGGTCCTCGCGACGATCGCGTACTTCGAGGCCGGCGGCGGCACCGTGGCGGTGGCGATGCGGCACGCGGGCGAGGCCCTGGCCCTCGCCCGGTCGGTCGGGCACCGGGCCACGGCCGCGGAGGCGCTCATGTGCCTCGGCGAGGCGCAGCGCCGGTGCGGCCCCGCGTCGCTGGCGAAGGCGACGCTGGCCGCCGCCCTGCACGAGGCCGACCGGTGCGGCCACGGCTGGGCGACGGTGTCCGTGCTGTGGCTGATGAGCAAGATCGAGCTGTCGCTGGACCGGCCCGTCCCGGCCGCGGTGCTGGTCCGGCGGATGCTCGAGGAGGCCCACCGCAGCGCGGACACGACCGGGTGGCTCGTGAGCGTGGCGATGTACGCGCACCTCATGGCCCGCGCGGGCCGGGCCGAGGACGCGGTGGAGCTGCGCGCGACGGTACGGTCGCTGGGCGATCGCGCGGGATACCAGGCCGAGGCGATGGACGCCGAGCTGGCGGGCTACCTCGCGGAGATTCCGCCGGGCAGCCCGCCGGGCCGGTTCGCGGCGGCCGAGGCACGCGGGCGCGATCGCTCGGTGGAGCAGACGATGGCCTGGCTCCGGTCGGATCCCCCGTTCGGTGATTCCTCGTTCGGAGACTCCTCGTTCGGGGATCAGCCGCGCGCGCTCGGTGCCGGGGTGATCTCGCCCGGGGTCACGGTGCCGGATGCGCGGGCGGGACGGACGCCTCGGGCAGTGGGACACCGGTGAGGTCGGCGCAGCGGGCGAGCAGGCTCTCCAGCAGCGCCGGGTCCAGGACGGCCGCGGACGGCTGCCACTCGCGCTCGCTGAAGTAGTGCCCGCTGACCAGGACGTCGGGGTCGGTGCCGGCGGCCAGGCGCACCTGGGCCCGCGCGGCGTCGTCCGGGCTCGTCGGCGCCGCGTCGCCGCCCATCTTGGTCCGCACCCACCCGGGGTCGACCGCGTTGCTCAGCGTCCCGGGCCAGCGGCGGGCGACGGCGACGGCGAGCATCAGGTCCAGCAGCTTGGAGGTGGAGTACACCTCGGTCCCGTTCCACGGCCGCCGCTCGCCCTGCAGGTCGTCGAGGTCGACGACGCCGTCCGCGGCCATCGCCGAGGACACGAACAGCAGCCGCTCCGGCTGGGCGAGCAGCGCCGTCAGCAGGTACGGCGCGAGCACGTTGACCTGGAAGGTCGACTCCAGCCCGTCGCCGGTCAGCTCCCGCTGCGGGCTGTCCAGCCGGGCGATCCCGGCGTTGTGCACGATGGTGTCGAAGCGTCCGAACGCGGCCAGCGACCCGGCGAGCGCCTTGGTCTCCTCGAGCGAGCTCAGGTCGCCCACCGCGATCCCGGCCGCCTCCGGCAGCGCCGCCTTGGCGACCGCCGCGCGGTCCTCGTCGCGGGCGTGCAGAACCACGCGATGACCCTCGGCGACGAGCTGGGCCGCGGTTCGCAGGCCGATGCCGTCGACCGAGCCGGTGACAAAAATGGTGCGCATGAAGTCCCTTTCGTCGTGTGCCGACCCACGATGGCCGCGGGGTTGGGAATCGGCTGGAACTTCGTTGGAGATCGCCGCGGCCGACGGGGCGCCGGGGCGCCGCTGCTGTGACCCCCGTCACGTCGTGTGACCGGGCTGGCGCGCACCGTACGGTATTGATCACGATCGGGTAACGGCCAATCAACACGTGTTGCTCGTGTAAACGTGCTCGTCACATGCTCGCAATCACATCAACTGCAACACGGGTTGCTTGGAGGATGCGTGGTCACGCGTCGTGCTGATGTCGCCAAACTCGCCGGTACCTCGCCGGCCGTCGTGAGCTACGTGCTCAACGGCGGGCCGCGGGGCGTCTCGCCGGAGACGAGGGCCCGGGTGCTCGCCGCGATCGAGCAGCTCGGCTACCGCCCCAACGGGATCGCGCGCTCGCTGCGCACCAACCGCACCATGACGCTCGGGCTCGTCGTGCCCGACACCTCCAACCCCTTCTTCGCGCAGCTCGCGCACGCGATCGAGGAGGCCGCGTTCCGCGAGAACTACACGCTGCTGCTGGGCAACGCGGCCGAGGACGACGACCGCCAGACCACCTACGTGCGCACCTTCCTGGCCCGGCAGGTCGACGGGCTGTTCCTGGTCCCGGCCCACGGGCCGGCCGGGTGCCTGCCCGAGCTGCTGCGCTCGGGCGTGCCGTTCGTGACCCTGGACCGCCGCATCCCGGGCGCCGCGGCCCCGGCCGTGCTCGCCGACAACCGGGCCGGCGCCCGCAAGGCCGTCGAGCACCTCCTCCAGCACGGGCGCCGGGCCATCGCCTGCATCTCCGGGCCGCAGGACGTGGTCCCGGCCAACGAGCGGGTCAACGGCTGGCGCGACGCGCTCGCCGAGGCCGGCGTGCGGCCCAGCGAGATGTCGGTCTGGCACGGCGCGTTCGGTCGCCGGGCCGGCTACCTCGGCGCCCGGGAGCTGCTCGCGGGCCAGGCCTTCGACGCCGTGTTCGTGGCCAGCGACGAGCAGGCCATCGGGGTCCTGCGGGCCCTGCAGGAGCTGGGCATCCGCTGCCCGCAGGACGTGGCCGTGGCCTCCTTCGACGGCATCGCCGCGGCCGCCTACACGACCCCGGCGCTCACCACGATGGCGCAGCCGTTCGCGCGGATGGGGCGGGTCGTGGTCGACCGGCTGCTCGACGCCATGGACGCCGAGCGGGACGCGGACGCCGGGGAGCTGACCGTGCTGCCGGTGACGCTGCTGGCCCGGGGCTCCTGCGGGTGCCCCGACCCGCCGGGCGGCGAGGCCGCCGACGAGCACGAGCAGGCACACGAGCAGGCACCGGAACAGGAAGGAGGGGCGCGGTGAACAAGGTCATCGTCGTCGGCAGCGTCAACGTCGACGTCATCTCGCGGGTGGACCGGCTGCCGGAGCCCGGCGAGACGATCCTGGGGCGGGCGAGCGAGTCTGCGCTGCTGCCCGGGGGCAAGGGGGCCAACCAGGCGGTCGCCGCGGCCCGGCTGGGCGTGCTGACGCTGCTGTTCGGCGCGGTCGGCGCCGACGCGTTCGGGGCGCAGCTGCGCGCCGCGCTCGGCGCCGAGGGCGTCGGGCTGGCCCATCTGTCCACGATGGACGGCGCGACCACCGGCGTCGCGCAGATCGTCGTCGCCGCCGACGGCGAGAACACCATCGTCGTGTCCTCCGGCGCCAACTTCCGCTTCTCCGCCGCCGGCCTCGCGGAGCTGCCGGCGGTGGTCGAGCCGGGCGACGTGGTGCTGCTGCAGCTGGAGATCCCGGTGACGACCTGCCTCGCGGCGGCCGAAGCGGCCCGCGCGGCCGGGGCGCGGGTCGTGCTCAACGCGGCGCCGTCGCCGGAGGGCGACGATCCGGACCTGGCCGACCTGCTCGGCCGCGTGGACGTGCTCGTGGTCAACGAGACCGAGGCGGTGGCGATGGCCGCCGGCCCGGTCCCCGCCGAGCCGGCCGGCTGGCTCGCGGTCGCCGCCGCGCTGCGCAAGCAGGGGCCCGACGCCTGCGTCATCACGCTCGGCGCGGACGGCGCCGTCGCCGCCGACGACGCCGGCGACTGGCACCAGCCCGCGTTCCCGGCCGACGTGGTCGACACGACCGGCGCCGGCGACGCGTTCTGCGGCGGGCTCGCGGCCCGGCTCGCGGGCGGCGGCGGCCTGACCGACGCGGTGCGCACCGGCGCGGCCGCGGGCGCCCTCGCCACCGGCCGGCTCGGGGCCCAGGCCGCGCTGCCGGGCCGGGCGGCCGTCGAGGCGCTGGCCGGGGGGTGGTCCTGATGCGCCGTACCGGACTCTGGCACCCGCGCCTGCTCGCCGTCGTCGCGGCGATGGGCCACGGGGACCTGCTCGTCGTGGCCGACCCCGGGCTCCCGGTGCCGGCCGGCGTCGAGATCATCGACCTGGTCGTCAGCCGCGGCGAGCCCGGCTTCCTCACGGTCCTGCGCCCGGTCCTCGGGGAGTTGGTGGTCGAGGCGGCCACGATGGCCGAGGAGCTCACCGACGAGAAGCTCGCCGCCGCCGTGCGGGAGGGCCTCGGTGACGTGCCGCTGGAGCTCGTCGGTCACGAGGAGCTCAAGGCCCGCACCGCCCACGCCCGCGCCGTCGTGCGCACGGGCGAGGACACGCCGTACGCCAACATCGTCCTTCGCGCGGGGGTGCCGTTCTGATGACCGTTCTGCCTGCCGACTACGCCGAGCGCGTCTACGCCGGAGTGCTGGGGAAGATCATCGCGGTCTACCTCGGGCGCCCGTACGAGGGCTGGACCTTCGACAAGATCCAGGCCGAGCTCGGCGACATCACCTACTACGTCAACGACCGCGCCGACGTCGCCCTCAAGCACCACCTGTTCCTGGTCACCGACGACGACATCAGCGGCACGTTCGTCTTCCCGCGGGCCCTGCGCGCCGCCGGGCCCGACCCGAGCAGCGCCGACGTCGGCGACACCTGGCTCGACCAGATCGTGCCCGACACGTCGGTGCTGTGGTGGGGCGGCCTCGGCAACTCCACCGAGCACACCGCCTACCTGCGCATGCGGGCCGGCATCCGGCCGCCGGAGAGCGGCTCGATCGCGCGCAACGGGCTGGTCGTCGCCGAGCAGGTCGGCGCGCAGATCTTCGTCGAGGGCTTCGCCCTGACCTGTCCGGGCGACCCCGCCGGGGCCGCGGACCTGGCCGAGCGGGCGGCCCGGGTGAGCCACGACGGCGAGGCGATCCACGCGGCCCGGGTGGTCGCCGCGCTCGTCGCCGGGGCGTTCACCGCCACGGACATGGACGCGCTGCTGGACACCGCGATCGCGCTGGTGCCGCCGGACTGCCTGATCGCCCAGATCCACCGCGACGTGCGCGGCTGGGCCCGCGACGGGGACTGGAAGGCCACCCGCAAGCGCATCGACGACGAGTACGGCTACCACCGCTACGGCGGCAACTGCCACGTCGTGCCCAACCACGCGATCGTCGTGGCCGCGCTGGCCCACAGCGGCGGCGACTTCGACCGGGCGATGACCGTCGTCTGCACGTCCGGCTGGGACACCGACTCCAACGCCGGCAACGTCGGGGCGATCTGCGGCGTGTTCGGCGGGCTGGCCGGGCTGTCCCGGCAGGACTGGCGCGGCCCGGTCGCCGACCGCATGTACCTGCCCGCGGCCGACGGCGGCGGCTGCGTCACCGACGCCGCCCGCGAGGCCCTCGCCCTGGCCGACCTGGGCCGGGCCCGGGCCGGGGAACCACCGGCGCCCCCCGGGCCGCGGTTCGGCTTCGCGCTGCCGGGCTCCGTGCACGGCTTCCGGGCCGAGGACGGCCGCACGGGTGTCGTCAACCACGGCGACGGGCTGGCCATCGCCGGCGCGGCGACCGTGCTCACCCCGACGTTCATCCCGCCCGAGGCGCGCGACATGCCGATCTATGCGCTCGTCGCCAGCCCATCGCTCTACAGTGGACAGACAATCGTCGCGCACGGCGACGGCCCGGCCCGGCTCGTGCTGTCGTACTACACCGGCGCCGACGAGGTACGCACGATCGAGGGTCCGTCCTTCGTGGACGGACGGGCCGAGTGGACGGTGCCGGACCTCGGCGGCCGGCCGGTCGTCGCGGTTGGGCTGTGCACCGAGGGCCCGGCGACGCTGCGGGACCTCGACTGGAGCGGCGCGCCGGGCGTCACCCTGACCCGGCCGGACGACGGCGGCACCATGTGGCGGCGGGCCTGGGTGCCGGCGCTGGACCGGTTCGACGCCCGCTGGCCGGAGCCGTTCCGGATCGTGCAGAACACCGGCACCGGCATGCTCGTCACCGGGGCCCTCGAGTGGCGCGACTACACGGTGACCGCCGACGTCACCCCGCACCTGGCCGCCGCCGCCGGACTCGCCGCCCGGGTCCAGGGCCTGCGCCGCTTCTACGCGCTCGAGCTGGCCGGGCCGGACACCGCCCGGCTGGTGTGCGGCGACACGGTGCTCGCCGAGCGCCCGTTCCCGTGGACCTACGGCACCACCTACCACCTCACCCTGACCGTCACCGGCACCCGCATCCGCGCCGGCGTCGACGGCGACACCCTGTTCGACCTCGAGGACGGCTCGCTCCCCGCGGGAGGGGTGGCCCTGCGGGTCACCGAGGGCCGCACCGCCACTCAACGGGTCGAGATCACCCCTACACCCCCGAATGAGGTTTCGTCATGACCACTTCGTTGAGCCGCCGCCGTTTCCTGTCCGCCGCCGGTCTGGCCGGCGCCGGCCTCGCCGCCCCGAGCCTGCTGTCCGCGTGCGGGGGCGGCGCGGACGCCGGCAAGGGCAGCGGCAAGGGCGAGGTCTCCCTGTGGATCGACATCACCGGTGACGCCAACCAGAAGTACTTCGACGAGAAGGTGATCGGCGCCTTCCACGCCGCCAACCCCGACATCACCGTCAAGACGACCTACTACAAGGGCCAGGACCTGCGCCAGCAGGTGCAGACGGCGCTACAGGCCCGCTCCGGCCCGGACATCGTGCGCGGCCCGAGCGCCACCCAGACGATCGCCTGGAGCAAGGCGCACCTGCTGGCCGACCTGACCCCGTACGCCAAGCAGTGGGGCTGGAACGACAAGCTCGCCGGCTGGGCGGTGCAGGCCTTCACCACCGACGGCAAGCTCTACGCGCTGCCGATGCGGGTCGACACCATGCTGCTGTACTTCAACAAGACCCTCTTCACCCAGAAGGGCTGGACCCAGCCGAAGAACCGCGCCGACCTCGAGGCGTTCGCGGCCGACGCGATGGGGCAGGGCATCATCCCGTTCGGCTCGTCCAACACCGACTGGACCGCGGCCGGCGAGTGGCTGATGACCTTGTTCTGGAACAACTTCGCCGGCGGCGACGCGGTCTACCAGGCCCTGACCGGCAAGACCCAGTTCTCCGACCCGGTCTTCGTCGACACGGTCAGCCTGCTCAAGTCCTACTTCGACAAGGGCTGGATCGGCGGCGGCGCCAGCAAGTACTTCTCGGTGCCGGCCGCCGAGGTGGGCGCCGGCCTGGGCAAGGGCACGGTCGCCACCATCCCGCAGGGCGAGTGGTACATGAGCAACATCGGCGCGTTCTTCGGCAAGGCCGGCAACAACACCAACGAGTGGGACTGGATGGCGATGCCGCCGCTGTCGGCGACCGCGAAGGCGGACAGCTACGCGATCGGCATCGGCGGCTCGTTCGCCATCAACCAGGCCAGCAAGAACCAGGACGCCGCGGCGGCGTTCCTCAACTGGTACTACGGCGACCGCACCGCCGCCCTGCAGCGCATGTCCGACGTGCCCGCCACGTACAACATCCCGATCGCCTTCAAGGCCGACGAGATCCCGCAGAAGACCGACCCGCGCGCGGCCCGCGTGCTCACCGAGGTCGACAAGGCGGTCGGCAGCGGCAACTACGGGTACGTCACCTGGACCTGGTGGCCGCCGAAGTCCGACGTCTTCGTCTACGAGGGCCTGGAGCAGGTGCTCACCGGCAAGATCACCGCGGCCGAGTACTGCAAGCAGCTGGCCACGACCTTCACCGCGGAGCGGCAGCAGGGCAACATCCCGCAGCTGATGCCGCGGACGTCGCAGTGACCACGCTGACCGCCACACCACCCGCCGCCACACCGGGCCCGACCCGGCGCCGGGCGGTGTGGCGGCGGGCGCTGGTGGGCTGGGCGTTCCTGGCCCCGCTGCTCGTGCTCAACGTGCTCGTCGTGCTCGGACCGTCGATCGCCACCGTGTACTACTCGTTCACCGACTGGACCGGCATCGGCTCGGCCAACCTCATCGGCTTCGACAACTACACCCGGGCGTTCACCGACCCGGCGGTGCACGAGGCCCTGCTGCACAACGCGATCTGGTTCGTGCTGTTCCTCAGCGTGCCGATGGCGCTGGGCATGCTCGGCGCGCACCTCATCAACCAGGTGCGCCGCTTCCGGATGGTGTTCCGCACGCTGTTCTTCATCCCGTACGTCACCGCCTCCGTCATCAACGCGGCGATCTGGAAGATGCTGCTGTCGCCCAACAGCGGCATCGCCGCCCAGCTCGGCTTCGACCAGGCCTGGCTCGGCGACCCGGCGACGTCGCTCTACGCGGTCAACTTCGTCGTCGACTGGCACTGGTGGGGCTTCCTCGCGGTCATCTTCTTCGCCGCGATGCAGAACGTCGACGTGCAGCTCTACGAGGCGGCGAAGCTCGACGGCGCCGGGCGCTGGCAGCAGTTCAAGTCGGTGACCCTGCCCGGCATCCGCCCGACGCTCGTGTTCATCGTGCTGATGACGGTCATCTGGTCGCTCAAGGCGTTCGACTACATCTTCATCATGACCCACGGCGGGCCGGCCAACTCCTCCGACGTGGTCTCCACGCTCATGTACGACCAGGCGTTCAACCAGTACTCGGCCGGGTACGCCGCCGCGCTCGGGCTGTCGATGACCGCGGTCACCGGCCTCGTCCTGGCCGCCTACGCCTGGCTGCGCCGGAAGGGGTGGGAGGAGTGACGGCCACCGTCGCGCCACCGCAGCAGCTGTCCACGCCGACCGCCGAGGCCACGCGCAAACGGCCCTCGGGCGGCGGCCGCCACCCGGTGGCCTACCTCGTGCTCACCGTGCTGGCGCTGTTCGCCGTCGGCCCGTTCGTGATCATGGTGTTCAACGCGTTCAAGAACAACGCCGAGATCGGTTCCAGCCCGCTGGCCCCGCCGACCTCGATCACCTTCGACAACTTCGCCACCGCCTGGTCGCAGGGCGACTTCAGCACCACCATGCGCAACAGCGCGATCCTGGTGCTCGGGGCGATGCTCGGCACCTGCGTCATCGCCGGGCTGGGCGCCTACGCGCTGAGCCACCTCGAGGTGCCCGGCGGCGGCGGGGTGCTGGCCTACCTGTTCCTGGGCAGCACCATGCCGGTGCAGCTGTTCGTCGTCCCGCTGTTCTCGCTCTGGGCCGACCTGCGCCTCACCGACAGCCTGTTCGGCCTGATGGTCATCTACTGGGCGACCGACGCGCCGTTCGCGACCCTGATGCTGCGCTCGTTCCTCGTCAAGGTGCCCAAGGAGTTCGTCGAGGCGGCCCGGCTCGACGGCGCCTCCGAGGTGCAGATCGCCCGCAAGGTGATGCTGCCGCTGGCCTGGCCCGGCTTCATGACCGTGGCGCTCGTCGTCGGGCTGTGGGCCTGGAACGAGTTCTTCTGGGCCATCACGTTCGTGCACGACCCGTCGAAGCGGCCGATCTCGACCAGCTTCCTGTCCTTCCAGGACCAGAACTCCACCGACTGGGGCCTCACCAGCGCGGCCGCGCTGTTCATGCTCGTCCCGGTGCTCCTGCTGTTCATCACGCTCCAGCGCCGATTCGTCGCTGGCCTCACCTCCGGCGGCCTCAAATGACCAACGTCATCCTCGTCATCGCCGACCAGCTGCGCCGCCAGGCGCTCGGCTGCTACGGCGACCCCAACGTCTCCACGCCCAACATCGACGCCCTCGCCGAGTCCGGTGCCCGCTTCACCCAGGCGTCGTCGACCTACCCGGTGTGCGTGCCGTTCCGCTTCACGCTGATGACGGGGGAGTACGCCCACACCCGCTTCATCCCGTCGATCGAGTGGCGCATGTCGCCGGCCGAGCGCACCCTCGCCGACGAGTTCAACGACCACGGCTACGACACCGCGATGTTCGGCAAGTGGCACCTGTACGGCAACTTCGGCCACTACCCCGGGCACACCGTCGTCAAGGCGTCCCGGATCCCGGTCCCGCGCCCGTTCCAGGGCCGCTTCGGGCACTTCGCCGGCTTCGACATCGCCAACGACCCGTACGACACCTGGTACTGCACCCACGACGACCCGACCATGCGCAAGCTGCCCGGCTACCAGACCGACGACCTCTTCGCGATGGCCACCGAATACGCCACGGCGCCGCGGGACCGGCCCTTCGCCGCGGTGCTCTCCGTCGAGCCGCCGCACCCGCTGTTCACCGCGCCGCCGGAGTACCTCGAGCGCTGGCGCGACCGCGACATCGTCCTGCGGGAGAACGTCGAGCCGGACAAGCAGTACAAGAAGCGCGGCCCGCACGGCGAGGGCCTGCTGGCCGATCTGCGGGTCTACTACGCGATGATCGAGAACCTCGACGACAACATCGGCCGGCTCGTGGCGGCGCTGCGGGCGGCCGGGAGGCTCGACGACACCGTCATCGCGCTCACCGCCGACCACGGCGAGCTGCTCGGCTGCCACGGGGAGCTGGCCAAGCAGCGGCCCTGGGAGGAGTCGATCGGCACCCCGCTCATCATCGGCAACGTCGGCGGCGGGGGCCGGGTGCTCGACGAGCCGACGTGCACCGAGGATCTCTTCCCGACGCTGCTGGGGCTGGCCGGGATCACCCCGCGCGACCCGAAGCCCGGCCGGGACCTCACGCCCCTGGCCCGCGGCGAGGCCGACCGGCTCGACCGCGACGGCGTGCTGCTGGAGTTCGTCGCCGAGATGCGCCCGAACATCCCGTTCCACGCCGAGACCTGGCGGGGGCTGCGGACCCGCCGCTACAAGTACACCGTCCTCGGCGACGCCCATGGCGGCACGCCCTGGCAGTTCTTCGACCTCGAGGCCGACCCCTACGAGCTGACCAACCTCGTCGACGACCCCGCCGCCGCCGGCGAGGTGGCCCGCCACCACGCGCTGCTGCGCGAGCGGCTGGCGTCGACGTTCGACCACTACGTCCTGGCGCCCGCGTTCGGGCAGCCGGGGCTCAACACCTGGGATCCCACCGCCGAGCACCAGCTGCGCTTCGGCTGAGCCAGATTCGGGAGCTGCAATGCGAAAGTCCTTCATCGCGGGCCTCGCCGTCGTCGTCCTGGTGGCGCTGGCCGCCGACCCCGCCTCCGCCAACGGCGCGCCCTACACCGGCAAGCAGTACGACTTCGGCGGCACCGTCACGAACATCAACGGCTCCATCAGCACCGTCGACTCGATCGCGAGCAGCATCGCGAGCTCGACCGCGGCGACGCTGAACGACGTGGCCGCGCACCGCGCCACCCTGCCCTACGGCGACATCACCCCCGGCGCCGGGCCGGCGCTGAGCCTCTACCCGGGACCGGCCGGCGTCGCCGCGTCGAACTGGTACACCGCCACCGTCGACAACCAGTCGTCGTTCGTCTACAAGACGACGGCCGCGAAGACCGACACCAACCGCGAGGCCGACACCTCCTGGACGAGCTTCTCCTTCGCCGGCTCCGTCACGGTGCGGGTGACCGCGGTGGGGCAGAGCGGCCTGACCGGCTGCCAGGTCCGGCCCCAGTCCGCGGCGATCGCCACCTCGTTCGCCGGCAACACGTGCACGTTCACCATGTCCAACCCGAAGAACGTCTCGGTGGAGTTCGCCCCGAACATCCACAACCCGATCCTGCACCCGATGCTGGTCTTCGCCAACCCGCCGGAGAACGACGTGCCGCCCGCGACCGGCGACCCGAACGTGCTCTACTTCGGCCCCGGCGTGCACACCATCGGCTCCGGCAACGTCATCACGTCGAACACGACGATCTACCTCGCCGGCGGCGCCTGGGTGAAGGGCGCGTTCATCGCCAACGGGCCGGTCAGCAACGTCACCATCAAGGGCCGCGGCGTGTTCGACGGCAAGTTCATGGACCTCGGCGACCAGGAGCTCAACAAGAACCAGCCCGGCATGATCGACATCGCCGACCAGTCCTCGCAGAACCTGCTCGTCGAGGGCGTCACGTTCGTCAACGCGCCCCGGTTCAACGTCCGGGCGCTCGCGCAGTACACCACCATCGAGAACGTCAAGACGATGTCGTGGTGGTACAGCACCGACGGCATGGTCGCCGGCAACAAGTCCCTCGTGGAGAACAACTTCGTCAAGTCCAACGACGACTCGATCAAGCTGTTCTGGGGCGATCAGGTGACCCGCAACAACACCGTCTGGCAGCTGGAGAACGGCGCACCGTTCATGATCAGCTGGAACCTGGCGAACAGCCCCACCAACTTCCACGTGTACGACAACGACGTCATCCACGCCGAGCACTACCAGATCCAGAAGTCCGGCATCTTCCGCGCCCTGCACGCCGGGCCGGGGACGCCGAGCCGCTACCTGTTCGAGAACATCCGGGTCGAGAACGCCAACTGGCGGCTGTTCTACCTCGCGGTCGACAACAACAAGTGGTACGACCCGGCGCTGGGCTACGGCGAGCTCGACCAGCTCATCTTCCGCAACATCCACGCCCAGACGAACTACCAGTACCCGAGCATCGTGCAGGGCATCGACAGCACCCACAAGGCGCGCAACGTGAACTTCGTCAACGTCTTCACCGACGGCGCCTGCCAGGCCGACGCGAGCCGGTTCACCGTCGACCCGGCCACCACCAACGCGGTCCGCATCGTCAAGAGCACCGACGGGAGCTGCTGGACATGACCAACGTCGTGGTCGTGCTGGCCGACGACATGGGCTGGGGGGACCTGGGCTGCTACGGCTCGGCGATCCCCACCCCGAACGTCGACCGGCTCGCCGCCGAGGGGGTGCGCGCCACCGACTGCCACTCCGCCTCGGCGGTGTGCACCCCCAGCCGGTACGCGCTCATGACCGGCCGCTACGCCTGGCGCGGGCCGCTGAAGAACTTCGTGCTCATGGGGCACGGGCCGGCCATCATCGAGCCCGACCGTCCCACCCTGGCGAGCGTGCTGGGCGACGCGGGGTACACCTGCGGCGCCTTCGGCAAGTGGCATCTGGGCCTCGGCTGGCGGCACACCGACGGCTCGGTCCGCTCGGCGTTCACCCCCGGCGCACCGCTGCACGACGACCTCGAGACCGACTTCGGCCGGGACATCGACTACACCGCACCGGTCACCGGGGGCCCCACGTCGTTGGGCTTCGACCGCTTCTTCGGCATCGCCGGCTCGCTCGACATGCCGCCCTACGCGTTCATCGACCAGGACCGCACGGTCGGCGTGCCGTCGAAGGAGAAGGAGGTGTACCTCACCGAGCAGCGCCCCGGCCTGCAGGCCGACGGCTTCCGGGAGCAGGACGCCGACGTCGCCTTCACCCGCGCGGCGGTCGCCTTCGTCGAGGAGCAGACCGGCCCGTTCCTGTGCTACCTCGCGCCCAGCGCCCCGCACCGGCCCAACGTGCCGCCGGACTTCATCGCCGGCCGCTCCGGCCTCGGCGACCGCGCCGACGGCGTGTGCCTGGTCGACTGGGCCGTCGGCGAGCTGCGCGCCGCCCTGGAGCGCACCGGCCGGCTCGACGACACCCTGTTCATCGTCACGAGCGACAACGGCGCCGTCACGTACTTCACCGACGACGGCGACCCCGCGCGGCACGCGCCCAACGGCGACTGGCGCGGGCAGAAGGGCGACCTCTGGGACGGCGGGCACCGGGAGCCGTTCATCGCCCGCTGGCCCGGCCGCATCCCGGCGGGCTCGGTCGTGGACGCCCCGATCTGCCTGACCGACGTCCTGCCGACCGCGGCCGCGGCCGCCGGGCGGTCCGTGGCGTGCGAGGACGGCCGCGACATCCTGCCCGTGCTCACCGGCGCGGAGCCGGGCGACCCCGAGCGCCCGATCGTCCACCACAGCCTCGGCGGCCGGTTCGCGCTGCGGGCCGGGCGGTGGAAGGCGATCTTCTCGGCCGGCTCCGGCGGCGGCTTCTCCGAGCCCTCGATCAGCGACCTGTTCGCCACCGGCACCGGCAAGGCGCACGCCGCCCCGCCGTGGGACGCCGCGCACCCGCGGGGCCAGCTCTACGACGTGGCCGAGGACCCGCGCGAGACCACGAACCTGTGGGACCAGCACCCGGCCGTCGTCGCCGCGCTCTACGCACGGCTGCGCGAGATCTGCCGCGACCCGGGAAGCGGGTTGCCGTTCGACGTAGGTTTGTCCGCGTGAGCTGCTGCAACCCGCCCGCCGACGACCGGGCTCCGGACGTACCCCTCGAAATTCCGTTCGCCGTGCCGCAACGCACCCGCGCCGAGGTGCTCAAGGGCATGGTGGCGATCCCGGAGGGCCCGTTCCTCATGGGCGGCGACGACCCGGACGCGTTCCCCGACGACGGGGAGGGCCCGGTGCGTGAGGTGCGCGTGTCGGCGTTCCACATCGACCCGGCGGCGGTCACCAACGCGCAGTTCGCCCGGTTCGTCAAGGCGACCGGCTACGTGACCGAGGCCGAGCGCTTCGGCTGGAGCTTCGTGTTCCACCTGCTGGTGCGGGGCGAGGCGGCGCAGCGGGTGCTGGCCGGCCGGTCGGCTGCGGTGCCGCAGTGGTGGCTGCCGGTCGAGGGGGCGGACTGGCGCCACCCGGCCGGCCCGGGCTCGGGCATCGGCGAGCGGCGCAACCACCCGGTCGTGCACGTGTCGTGGACCGACGCCGCCTGCTACGCGGCCTGGGCCGGCAAGCGCCTGCCCACCGAGGCCGAGTGGGAGAAGGCGGCCCGCGGGGGACTGGAGCAGGCCCGGTTCCCGTGGGGCGACGAGTTCACGCCGCGCGGGACGCACCGCTGCAACACGTGGCAGGGCGAGTTCCCGCGCCGCAACACGGCGGCCGACGGCTACCTGGACACCGCGCCCGTGGACGCCTACCGCCCGAACGGCTTCGGCCTGTTCAACACGTCGGGCAACGTCTGGGAGTGGTGCGCCGACTGGTTCAGCCCGGCCTGGCACGCCGAGCCCTCCGACGCGACCCGGCTCGACCCGGCGGGCCCGCCCGACGGCACGGCCCGCGTGATGCGTGGCGGCTCGTACCTGTGCCACGAGTCGTACTGCAACCGCTACCGGGTGGCCGCCCGCACCTCGTCCACCCCCGACAGCGCCACCGGCCACGTGGGCTTCCGCTGCGCCGCCTGACCGGGCGCCTGACCCGGGCCGCGGCCGCACGCGGTCGCGGCCCGGGTCGTCGCAACGGCGACAGTCACGCGACCGCGCGTGTGCGGCTGTGCACACTCGGCGGCTATGAGATCGACTCGAGTGCTCATCGCCGCCGCCGTCGTGGCGGTGGCCGTGATCGTTCCCCAGCCCGCGTTCGCCGCGGTCTCCGGGGCCGGCTGGTCCGGCTCGTGGGAGTACACCGGCGGCACCAGCATCCAGGTCAAGCTCGACGTGCCGGGCGCCCGGCTGGTCGCCAACGGCTGGGACGCCGTCGGCACGCGCGCCTTCGTCCTCAACGTCACCGACACCGCCGCCGACGGCAAGTGCGCCTACGTGAAGTGGACCGCCGCGGCCACGACCGAGCACTGGTCGTGCGGCAGCGGCACCACCGTGCAGGTCAGCGGGCTGCCGGCCTCGACCGGGGCGGTCACCGCGGTGCTGTGCCGCGACTCGACCGCCCACGACAGCAAGACCAACTGCAACGTCATCGACGTGCCGTCGTCGTACACGGACGCCTTCATCCGCACCGAGGGCAACGGCGCCCGGTGGAAGTACTACGACGGCTACGACGGCGAGGACTGGGGCGCCTGGATCACCATCGGCGGCGTGCACCTCGACTACTTCGGGTGGGACGACACCCCGGCGGGGCAGCGCCTGATCCGGTCGTGGCTGACGCTGCTGGAGCCGGCCTGCGGCTCGGGCGCGATCCTCGCCGCCACCCCGGCGTCGAGCCTGTCGCACTGCTCGGACTACGACCTCATCGACAACCTGCCGGAGACCCACGTCACCGGCACGGCGTGGGGCAACGGCTGCACCTGGTCGCAGCGGGGCCTGAACCCGCCGGTGCACTGCATCAAGGTCCGGGTACCGGTGCCGAGCTGACCGCCCGCGGGCAGCGCGGCCGCTTCTCGCCGCGCTGCCCGCGAACGCCTGTCGCGGCTGGCGCCGGGTCAGCTCAGGGCGTCCTTGGCCTTCGCGGCCGCGTCCTTGACCTTGTCCCCGGCCTGCTTCACGTTCGCGGAGCTCTGCTCGGACCGGCCCTCAGCCTGCAGACGCTCGTCGTCGGTCATGTCGCCGACCTTGTCCTTGGCGGCGCCCTTGGCCTCTTCGGCCTTGTGCTGGACCTTGTCCTGGAAGCTCATCGAGCCCTCCCGTCTCGGTCGCTCACGCCGATGCGGATCGCACCGGCGCCGTTGCTCACCCGAATGCCCGCACCGGCGGCCCCGAAACACCCGCGGCGGCGCCGTCGCACCCGCCGAAGACCCACCGGCCAGGGTGGCGCGTTCAGCCGGCGGCGCGCAGCGTGTCCGACGGGGACTCGCCGTAGCGGGCGCGGTAGTACTGCGCGAACCGGCCGAGATGCGTGAACCCCCAGCGGTGCGCGACGTCGGCGACGGTCGCGGTCGCCGGCGTGGTGGCCAGCAGGTCGGCGCGCACCCGGTTGAGCCGCGCGGTGCGCAGATACTGCATGGGGGAGGCGTTGAGGTGCTGGCGGAAGCCGTCCTGCAGCGCGCGCGGGCTGACCCCGACGTCCCGGGCCAGCGAGGCGGCGCTGAAGTCGCGTTCGGGCCGGTCCTCCAGCAGCCGCACGGCGGTGCGCACGTGCCACGGCGTGGACTCCGGCAGATCGTCGCGCAGCAGCGCCGAGTGGCTGTGCGGCTGGGACAGCAGCAGCCCGCGCAGCAGCAGCCGCTCGGTGTGCAGCACCAGCCGGGGGTGCTCGAGCAGGCCGCCGGCGTTGAGCTCCCGGGTGAACGCCGTGGCGATCGCGAACCAGGACCGCACGCGCTCGCCGGCCAGGTCCATCACCGGCTCGAAGCGCAGCGGCGGGCCGACCGGGCCGTCGATGAGCGACTCCAGCTCGTCCTCCAGCGCGCGCCGCTGGATGTGGAAGGCCAGCGCCGCGCAGTCGCGGCTCCACGCCATCGCCACCCGCCCGGACCCGGAGGTCACCGATGCCTGGGCGGTGGTGCACAGCAGGTCGGTGCCGCTGACCCGCACCCGCAGGCTGCCCGAGACCGGCAGCTGGATCCACACCGACGTGGCGGTGCTGTCATAGGAGCAGCGGACCTCGCAGCCGTACGACAGGTACAGCGCGACGACGTGCGGCAGCCGCACGGCGTGCAGCCGGGCGTCGAGCCGCAGGCCCCCGGGGCCGTCTTCGAGGCGGTGGTCCGGCAGCTCGCGGGCGAACTGGTCGTTCACGTCGTCGCGGTCGGTGCCGCGGGCGACGACGTGCCGGTCCAGAGGCAACTCGGACATCGGCTCCGAGCGTGGCACGCGGACCGATACCCATGGTTACCTGACGGTTACGGCTGACGAACAAGGCCTTCGCGCCTCGCGGGTCAGCTCCGCCGTCCAGGTCGCCTCGAAGAGCGTGAGCGCGCCGATGCGCACGACGCCGTGGGCCCGCAGCGCGTCCTGCGTGCACCGCACCGACGCGCTGGCGAAGACCCGCTCGCCGGTCTCCAGCCACACCTCCGCCGTCTGGGTGCCGCTGGTCACCACGGCCTGCGGCGCGCCGCCCGGCAGGTGCGCCCGCAGGCGGCTGGTGAGGCGGTAGACGTGCCCGTCCGCGCTGACCGTGTGCGGCACCTCGCTCGTGACGCTCACCGTCGCCGCCCCGCGGGTGTGATCGCGCTCGACCCGCCAGCTCGGCGCCGCGGCGGCGGGGCGGCCGGTCGCGTCCGCCGGCGGAAGCTCCACGTCCGTGCCGGCGTGCTCGTCGCCGACCGGCAGGACCAGCCGCAGCCCGGCGACGCGCACGGCGTCCTCGCCGCACAGCGGCGTGAGCCGCGGGAAGTCGGCGGTGCCGAGCGCGATGCGCAGCCGGGTGCCGGCCGGCACCCGGTGGTGCACCGGGCGCAGCGGGATCGTCTGCTCCGCCTCGGCGGTGCCCGGCCGCAGGGTGCCGGCGGTGATCAGCGTCGAGCGGCCGCTCGGGTCGACGCCGCAGAGGCGGCCGACGAGCCGGGGCGGCGGCACGATCCGGCCGTGCTCGTCCGGGGCGAACCGGACGAGCACCTCCGGGCGCCCGGCCAGCAGCAGGTCGGCTTCGATCGGGGCGCCGGTCGCGCAGAGCGAGCGCAGGTCGTCGTCGTGCTGGTCCTGCGGCGGGCACGCCTCGCCCAGCCCCATGCCGGCGAGGCCGCGCAGCGTGCCGACGCTCGGGTCCGGCACGTGCGGGCCGGGCGGCCGGCGCGGGGCGTCCGGCGTCGCCGGCACGAGCGCGTCGCCGTCGGCGGCGAGCACGGTGCCGCGTCCGGGCGGGGGCCACTGGGCGTAGCCGCGCCAGCGCGGCCGCGGGCCGTCCAGGTGCAGCACGACCGGCGGGGCCGCCATGACGTCGTTGGGCACGCCGCGCAGCCAGTGGTCCCACCACTGCGCCATGAGCTCGAGGAAGGCGACCGGGTGGTGGGCCGAGTCCTGCGGCATGACATGACCCCACGGCCCCATGACCAGCCGCTTCGGGCCGCGGATGCGCTCGTAGGCGTCGATGACCGCGTGGGTGAAGCTGTCGCGCCAGCCGCCGGCGCACAGCACCGGCACCACGATGCGGCTCCCGTCGATCGCCCGCTCGGCCCAGACCGGGTCGTCGGCCGGGGACCGGGCGTAGTCCAGGACCATCGGCCGCTGCGTGCGCAGCCGGGTCCGCCAGCGGTGCTGCGCGTCGGCGGCGGCGTAGCCGGCCAGCGGCGGCAGCAGCTGTTGCAGCAGCATGGCGCTGCCGCGGTTGGCCAGGGCGTGCAGGTCGCCGCGGGCGCCGTCGGGGTGGATGCTGTCGCGCGCGGCGTCGAGGCCGTGCGCGATGGCGACGGCCGCCCGCAGGTGCGCGGGGCGCAGGCTGGCCACGCGCAGGGTGGTGTTCGCCGCGTACGACACGCCCCAGGCCCCGACCGCGCCGGTGCACCAGGGCTGGGCCGCGATCCAGTCGATGGCCGCGAGCGCGTCGTCGCCCTCGCCGCGGTCGAACTCGGCCCGGCGCCGGCCGTCGGAGGCGCCGGTGCCGCGATGGTCGACGACGAGGCTCGCGTAGCCCCGCTCGGCGAACCACCGGGCCGGTCCGGCGTAGGAGGAGCCGGCGAGGAAGTCCTTGCGGTAGGGCTGCACGGTGACCAGACCGGGCACGGCCTCGCCGGTCACCGGGCGGTAGAGGTCGCCCGAGAGCGTCACCGCGGGATCGGCGGTGGGGATCCGGATGTCGCGGTGGACCCGGGTGCGGAAGGTGGCGCCGTCGCGATCAAGGAACACGTCGTCCTCCGAGGCTCGCGGGACCGGAGCTCCACCATAGCGATGCGAAGTGCTTCGCAGAAAGGTCTTGACACTTGATCGACGGCCGTTGTTACCTAGGCATTGCGTCGGTGTAACACCCCACTCACAGGCCCCGCGAACCCGCAGCTACCCGTAGGAGGAGTCGTGCGGACGTGCCGCAGAGTCATCGACCGGGCCATACCCGCCCTGTCGCTCATCGCCGCGTTATCGGTCTCCGGCTGTGGCTCCACACCGGAGGCGAACCAGACCGTCGGCAACACGCTGACCGTGGTCACCGCCTCGCCGCCGCAGACCCTGGACCCGGCGAAGACCGCGCAGAACAACAGCTGGCTGGAGAACCTGGCCTACGAGCCGCTCATCGTGCGCAAGTCCGACGGCACGCTCACGCCCGGCCTCGCCGAGTCGTGGTCGTACGAGGGGACGGGCAACAAGACCTTCGTGCTCAAGCTGCGCCCCGGCGTCACCTTCTCCGACGGCTCGCCGCTGAGCGCCCAGAACGTCGTCGACCACCTCAAGTACGTGGTCAGCTCCGCCGGGCAGATGGCGCCGCTGCTGGCCGGCTGCACCTTCACCGCGACCGACCCCGCGACGGTCACCATCACCTCGCCGGCGCCGAACCCCGACTTCCCGGTCATGCTCACGCAGGACTTCATCATCGGCGGGGTCATCGGCAGCGGCGGGCTGGCCGACCCGGGCGCGCTGGGCACCACGACCGTCGGCGCGGGGCCGTACATGCTCGACCCCCAGCAGACCGTCGCCGGTGACCACTACACCTACGTGCCGAACCCGCACTACTACAACGCCCCGGCGGTGCGCTGGCGCAAGGTGGTGATCCGGGTCATCACGACCCCGCAGGCTGTGCTCAACGCGCTCAAGACCGGCCAGGCCGACGTCGCCGTCGGCGACCCGTCCACCGTCGCCGCCGCCAAGCAGGCCGGGCTCACCGTCGCCTCCTCGCTGTTCCTGTGGAACGGCGTGGTGCTGGCCGACCGCGGCGGGACGCTCGCCAAGCCGCTCGGCGACGTGCGCGTGCGGCAGGCGCTGAACTTCGCCACCGACCGGGCCGCGATCGCCAAGGCGCTGTTCGGCGGCGTCGGGGAGCCCGCGCACCAGGTCACCGTCCCCGGCGGCTACGGATACGACGACAGCCTCGCCGCCGCCTACCCCTACCAGCTCGACAAGGCCAAGGCCCTGCTCGCCGAGGCCGGCTACGGCGGCGGCTTCACGCTGGCCGTCGTCACCCCCGAGTACCAGCAGCTGCACCTGGTGGCCCAGGCGCTGGCGCAGCAGTGGAAGCAGATCGGGGTCGACCTGCGCATCACCGACTACGCCAACGCCAACCAGTACGCGGCGGACGCGTTCGGCGGGAAGTTCCCCGCGTTCATGACCGCCTTCGGCCAGATCCCGATCTGGATGGAGGGGCCGTCGCTGTTCCTGCCCTCCGCGGCGTTCAATCCGCTGAAGTACGCCGACCCGGCCCTGCAGTCGCGCTACGACGAGGCGGCGAGCAGCACCGGCGACCCCAAGACCGCGGCGGACCGCGGCGTCGTGGCGTACCTGACCACCCAGGCGTGGTTCGTGCCGGTGGTCATGACCGGGCTGCCGTACTACGCCCGCAACACGGTCGGCGGGATCGCGACCTCGCCGAAGGAGCCGCTGCTGTCGCTCTACGAGATCGTGCCGGCGGCCTAGCCGGCGCAGAAAGGTCGGCCCGCCATGCTCCGCGCCGTGCTGCGCTGGCTCGCCTCGTCGGTGGCGCTGCTGTTCGTGGTCACCGCCCTGTCCTTCGTGCTCGTGTCGCTCGCGCCGGGGGACGCGGCGACGTCCATCCTCAGCAGCCAGTCGGGCAGCTACACCCCCGAGCAGTACGCCCGCACCCGCGAGCTGCTCGGCATCGACGAGCCGCTGTACGTGCGGTACTGGCACTGGCTCGGCGAGCTGTTCCACGGCAGCCTGGGCCGGGACCTGTTCAGCGGGCAGCCGGTCGCCGAGATCGTCGGCGACCGGCTCCTGCCAAGCCTGTCCGTGATCGTCGGCACGGTGCTCGTCTCGGCCGTCGCCGGCACCTGGCTCGGCGTCGCCGGGGCGCGGCGCCGCGGCCCGGCCGGCCGGCTGCTGGACGCGGTGTCGCTGGCCGGTCTCGCGGTGCCGAGCTTCTGGCTGGCGCTGCTCGTCGTCGAGCTGTTCGCCGTGCGCCTGGCCTGGCTGCCCTCCGGCGGCTACGTCGACCCGGGGCGTGACCCGGCGGGCTGGCTGCGCGCGATCGCGCTGCCGGTGCTCACGCTCTCGGCGGGGTCGATCGCCTTCGTCGCCAAGCAGACCCGCGACTCGATGGCGGCGGTGCTGTCCCAGGAGTTCGTCACGATGCTGCGGGCCCGGGGCCTGCCGCTGCGCTCGATCCTCTACAAGCACGCGCTGCGCAACGCCGCCATCCCGGTGGTCACGATGCTGGGGCTGCTGTTCGTCAACCTCCTCAGCGGCGCGGTCCTCATCGAGGGCATCTTCTCCGTGCCGGGCCTCGGCCAGCAGGCGGTCACCGCGACCGGCGGCCACAACCTGCCGGTCATCACCGGGGTGGCGTTCTGCTTCACCGTCGTCGTGATCATCGTGAACCTGCTGGTGGACCTGGCGTACCGCTGGCTCGACCCGAAGGTGCGTGCCGCATGAGCATCTCCCTGATCGCGACCGACGCGCCCCCGTCCGTGCGCCCCGCCCGGCGCTCGCGCTGGCGCCGGCTGTGGCGCTCCGGCCCGGGGCTGGCCGCCGGGGCGTTCCTGCTCGCCCTGACCGCCGCCACGGTGTGCGTGCGGTGGGTGGCCCCGGCCGACCCCGAGCGGCAGGACCTGGCCGCGGCGCTGGCCGGGCCGGGCGCGGCGCACTGGCTCGGCACCGACCGGCTGGGCCGCGACGTGCTCAGCCGGCTGCTCTACGGCGCCCAGGTCACGCTCGTCAGCGTGGTCGAGGCGGTCGCGGTGTTCGTCGTGCTCGGCGTGACCCTCGGCGTCACGGCCGGGCATCTCGGCGGCTGGGCCGACCGCGCGATCTCGTGGCTGGCCGACCTGCTGCTCGCGCTGCCGGGCATCGTCATGCTGCTGATGGTGCTCGCGGTCTTCCCGGGCAACACGGCCGCCACCATGGTCGTGCTGGGCGTGATCTCGGCGCCGATGCTGCTGCGCGTCGCCCGCGGGGTCACCATGAGCGTCAAGCGGGAGCTGTACGTGCGGGCCGCGCGCCTGTCCGGCCTGGGCGAGGCGCGCATCATGGTCCGCCACGTCCTGCCCCGCCTCGCCGGCCCGATCCTCGTGCAGGTCTCGCTGTTCGCCGCGACCGCCGTGCTGGTCCAGGGCGCGCTGTCGTTCCTCGGCCTCAGTGCCCCCGAGACCGAGGGCCCGAGCTGGGGCAACATGATCGCGCAGGCGGCCCAGGTCACCGGCGAGGACCTGTGGCTGGCCGTCCCCACCGGCGCGATGCTCACCCTGACCGTCCTGGCCCTCGGCGTCTTCGGCGACGCGGTCCGCGACGTCACCGCCGAGCACCGCGAGCCGGTGGCCCGGCCGCGCCCGGCGCGGCCGCACACCGCGCCGGCCGCCCCGGAGGAGCCGGCGGAGAGCCCGGCGCCGCTGCTGTCGGTGGACGGGCTCACGATCGAGTTCTCCGCACCCGGCGGCCCGGTCACGGTCGTGCGCGACGTGAGCTTCTCGGTCGCGGCGGGGGAGTGCGTCGGCGTCATCGGCGAGTCCGGCTCGGGCAAGACGATGATCGCGCGCAGCCTGCTCGGCCTGCTGCCGGCCGGCGGCGCGGTGACCGCGGGCGCCGCCCGCTTCCGCCCCGGCGCCGGGCCGGTCCTCGACCTGACCCGGCTCGACGAGCGCGGGTTCGGCCGCGTCCGGGGCCGGCGCATCGCGCTGGTGTCGCAGGAGCCGGGAAGCGGCCTGGACCCCGCGTTCCGCGTCGGCGGCCAGGTCGCCGAGGTGATCCGCCGGCACACCCCGATGAGCCGGCGACAGGCCGCCCGCGAGGCGGTCGAGCTGCTGCGCACCGTCCGGCTCACCGACCCCGAGCGGGTCGCGCGCCGCTACCCGCACGAGCTGTCCGGCGGGATGGCGCAACGGGTCGCCATCGCCCTCGCGCTCGCCGGGAAGCCCGAGCTGCTCGTCGCCGACGAGCCCACCACCGCGCTGGACGTCACCGTCCAGGCCGAGATCCTCGACCTGCTGCGCGACCTGCGCCGCCGCCTCGGCATGGCCGTCATCCTGGTCACGCACGACTGGGGCGTGCTGGCCGACATCTGCGACCGCGCGGTCGTGGTCTACGCGGGCGAGGTCGTCGAGCAGGCCGGCGTCGAGGACCTCTACGCCGATCCGCGTCACCCGTACACGCGCGCCCTGCTCGAGGCCAACCCGCACCTCGCGGTGGCCGGGCAGGACCTGCCGACCATCGCCGGGACCGTCCCGTCGCCCGGGCGATGGTCGCCGGGCTGCCGGTTCCGCCCCCGGTGCCGGTTCGCGGCCGACGAGTGCGCCGCGGGGACCATCCCGCTGACGGGCGGGTCCGGCGACCGCGTGACCCGCTGCATCCGCGCGGAGGAGGTGGCGGCGCTGTGAACGGCGAGGCGCTGCTGGAGCTGCGGGGGCTGACCGTGAACTACGGCCGGGGCCGGCGCCGGCCGCCGGACGCGGTGCGCGACGTGAGCCTGACGGTCGCGCCCGGCGAGACGGTCGCGCTGGTCGGGGAGAGCGGCTCGGGCAAGTCGACGATCGGCAACGTGGTGCTGGGACTGGTCCCCGCGACCGGGGGCAGCGTCCGCTTCGACGGCGAGGACATCACGGCGGCCGGGCGGCGCCGCCGGCGCGAGCTGACCCGCTCCATCCAGCCGATCTTCCAGGACCCGTACGGCTCGCTCAACCCGTCCCGCACCATCCGCCAGACGCTGGTCGAGCCGCTGCTCGCGCACGGCGGCGCGGCGGGCGCCGGCGAGCGCGTCGCCGAGGTCCTGGGCCGGGTCGGGCTGCCGGCGGACGCCGCCGAGCGCTACCCGGACGAGTTCTCCGGCGGCCAGCGCCAGCGCATCGCCGTCGCGCGGGCGCTCGTCGCCGGCCCGCGCCTCATCGTGTGCGACGAGCCCACCAGCGCCCTGGACCTGTCCGTCCAGGCGCAGGTGCTCAACCTGCTGCGCGGCCTGCAGCGCGAGTCCGGGATCGGCTACCTGTTCATCACGCACGACCTGGCGCTGATCCGGCACGCCGCCGACCGGGTGGTCGTGCTCTACCGTGGCCGGGTGATGGAAACCGGCCCGGCGGCGCGCGTGACGCAACAGCCGCAGCACCCCTACACGCGGGCGCTGCTCGCCGCGGCGCCCGTGCCCGACCCGGTCGAGCAGCGACGGCGCCGCGCGGCGGCCGGCCACCTGGCCCGACCCCAGGGCTGGGAGCCGGGTGAGCCCAGCCGTGTCTGACGCCGTCACCATCTACGACGTGGCCGCCCACGCCAAGGTGAGCATCTCCACGGTCTCGCAGACGATCAACCGGCCGAGCCGGGTGAACGCCAAGACGCGCGAGCGCGTCCTGCGCGCGATCGAGGAGCTGCAGTTCGTGCCCAAGGGCGTCGCGGTGTCCCAGGCCCGGCGCGGCGTCGGGCGGATCGGCGTGCTCGCCCCGTTCACCTCCTACGACTCGTTCCGCCGCCGGCTCATGGGCGTGCTGGCCGAGTCCGACGGCGCGAGCCGCGACGTCGTGGTCTACGACCACGAGTCGGCCGCGGCGAGCGTGTCGCCGCTGCTGCGCACGCTGCCGGTGACCGGGCGCCTCGACGGGCTGCTCATCATGGGCCTGCCGCTGGACGACGAGCTCGCCGAGCACCTGGGCACCCGGGGGCTGCCGACGGTCCTGGTGGACAGCGCCCGGCCGGAGTTCAGCACCGTCAACATCGACGACGAGGAGGGCGGCGCCATGCTGGCCCGCCACCTGCTGCAGCGCGGCCACACGTCGTTCGCCTTCCTGCAGGAGCCGCAGGAGTCCCAGGCGTTCCTCTCCCAGGGGCAGCGGCGCAACCGCGGGTTCCTGGGCGTGCTGGCCGGCGCCGGGATCGACGCGGCCGCGGTGCCGACGGTGCTGACCGGCAACGACATCGTGAGCAGCCGCCGGGCCCTGGGCGAGGTGCTCGCCCTGCGCCCGGCGCCGACCGCGGTCTTCGCCCACCACGACCTGCTCGCGGCGGGCCTGGTGCTGGAGGCCCGCCGGCAGGGGCTGCGGGTGCCCGAGGACCTCGCCGTGGCGGGCTTCGACGACGGCAGCGTCGCCGAGGCGGCCGGCCTGACGACCGTCAGCCAGCCGTTCGAGGAGTCCGGGCGGATCGGTGCCCGGCTGCTCGCCGAGCGCATCGCGGACCCGTCGGCGTCGGTGCAGCACATCACGCTCGGCCTTCGCCTGGTCGTGCGCGACTCCAGCTGAGGAGGGCCGATGGGACCCGCGAACGGCGAACGGTACGACGTCGAGGTCCGCCACGACGCCCGGGTGCCCACGGCGACCCCGGGCGTGACGCTGTCCGCGGACCTGTTCCTGCCCCGCGGCGCCGGTCCGGCCCCGGTGGTGGTCTGCCTGCTGCCGTACCGCAAGGACGCGCTCGGCGGCCTCGGGGTCCGGGCGGTGCTGCACGAGTTCGCCGCGGCCGGCATCGCCTGCGTGCTCGCCGACCCGCTCGGGCTCGGCTCCTCCGACGGCCTCGCCCGGCCGCCGTTCGACCCGGCCGAGGCCGACGACGGCGTCGACCTCGTGCGCTGGGCCGCCGGGCAGCCGTGGTCCACCGGCGCGGTCGGCATGTGGGGCTTCTCCTACGGCGCCCTGCTCGCGCTGCGCACGGCCGCCCGCCGGCCGCCGGCGCTGCGGGCGGTGGTGTCCGTGCTGGGCATGCTCGACCCGGAGCGCGACTTCGTGCACCCCGGGGGCGCACCCGGCTGCTGTACCGCCCTGGCGATGTGGGGCCTGGCCACCCTGCACAACCAGGTCCTGCCGCCGGTCGGCGACTTCCACGCGGCCGACGAGCAGCGGCGCTGGCGGCGGCGCGCCGAGGACGCGCCGCCCTACCTCGCCGACCTGTACCGGCACCCGGCCGGCGACCCGCGGTGGCGCGAGCGGGTGGTCGACGCCGCGGCGATCACCGTGCCGGTGCTGTGCGTGGCGGGATGGCGGGACATGTTCTGCGACGGCTCGCTGCGCGCCTTCGAGCGGCTCGGTGGCCCGCGCAAGCTCCTCGTCGGGCCGTGGTCGCACACGATCCCCGACGACGCGCCGGAGCACCCCGCGGACACGTGTGCGCTGGCGCTGCGCTGGTGGCGGCGGTGGCTGGCCGGCGAGGCGAACGGCGTCGACTCGGAGCCGCCCGTGACACTGCACCTGCCCGGCGCCGAGGCCGGCTGGCACGACTTCGACGCCTGGCCGCCGGGCGACGTGGCGTCCGAGGCGATCCCGCTGCGGGCCGGCGACGGCGTGAGCGCCCCGCCCGACGCCACCGTGGGCGCGCTCAGCGGCGTGTGGGGCATCCCCGCGGCCGGCGCCGAACGGGCCCTCGACCAGCACGACGACGACACCCGCGCGGCCACCGTCACCGCAGAGCCGGTCCGCGAGCCGCTGCTGCTGCTCGGCCGGCCGGTCGTGACGCTCGACCTGACCTGGTCGTCGGCGCGCCGGGTCGTGGTCAAGCTGACCGACGTGGACCCGGCCGGCCGCTCGGTGCTCATCACCGGCGGGATCCTGGCCGACGTCCCGGCCGAGCGCTCGGCGGTGCGGATCGTCCTGGACCCGGCCTGTCACGAGCTGCCGGCCGGCCACGCGCTGCGCGTGGCGGTGAGCGAGAGCGCCTTCCCGCGGCTGTGGCCGGTCGCCGGCGGGGGGACGCTGCGGGTCGGCCGGGCCGGCCTCACGATCCCCGTGGCGCCCGCCGGGGCCGGCAAGCCGGCGACGGTGCCGGCCCCGGACCCGGCGCGCCGGGGCGCCGGGTCGCCGTGGCTGTCGCACCGGCCGCAGTGGCAGATCGTCCGGGAACCGGCCCAGGAGCGGGTCACGGTCGTGCTGGGCGACGAGACCAGCGCGCTGCTGCCGCGCGGGGGCGTGCGGGTGGACGCGGCCAATCGGGTCCGCGCCGCCGCCGATCGGGACGCCTCAGCGGCGACCCGGGTCGAGGGCGCGGCCGACACGACGGTCGTACTGCCCACCGGCGAGCGGGTCCGCACGGAGGTCCGGCTGCGGCTGACCCGCGAGGCCGGCACCGCCACGGCCCGCGTCACCGTCGACGGGGCCGAGATCCTCCGGCGCCGCTGGGACTTCTGAGCGCGGCGCCGCCGACTCCCGCATCCCGGCGCCGAGCAGCGCCGCGGCGACGGCCGCCAGCGCGGCCCCGGCGAACAGGGCCCGGTAGCCAGGGATCGTGCCGGCCCCGGCGGGCGCGGCCCCGCCGGCGGCGACCGCGAGCGCGGCCAGCGCGGCGAGGCCCACGCCGCCCCCGAGCTGGCCTGCTGTCTGGTAGCCGGCCGTGGCGAGCCCGGCGCGGCGCGGTACGGCCGTGGCGGCGAGCGTCACCGGCACGGACTGCGCGCCGAAGCCGAACGCCAGCAGCGCGAGCGCCGCGACCGGCCATGCCACCGGCGACCGCGCGGTCATCGGGATCAGCGCCGCGATGCCCGCGGCCGTGACCACCGACCCGGCCACCGCGAGCCGCCACGGCGCGCACCGCCGCAGCAGCGCGGGCGCGGCGGCCGAGCCGGCCACGATGCCCAGGCTCAGCGGCAGCAGCAACAGCCCGGCGGTGACCACGCCGAAGCCCAGCACCTCCTGCAGCCACAGGGTGGCGGCGTAGCTCACCCCCACCAGCGCCCCGCAGGACAGCGCCGTCGCGGCGCAGGCGGCCGCCACCCGCCGGGCCGGGAACGCCGCGCGGTCCGGTGCCCGGTCGCCGCCGGCCGGTCCCGGGTGCGCGTCCCCGCCGCCCGCCGGCAGCCGCAGCGCGGCGAGCGCGGCCGCCCCGCACAGCAGGCCCGGGAGCCAGAACAGCGCGGCCCAGCCGAGGGACGCGGTGACGAGCCCGCCGAGCACCGGACCGGCGGCCACGGCGGCGGCGCCGAGCGCGCCCCACAGCGCCAGCACCCGCACGCGCTCGGCCGCGGTCCCGGCCGCCGCCATGGCCAGCGCGAGCGCGGCCGGGCTGAACAGCGCCCCGCCGGCGCCCTGCACCGCCCGGCCGGCGAACAGCGCCCCGGCGTCGCCCGCCAGGCCGCACAGCACGCAGCCCGCGGTGAAGACGGCCATGCCGGCGACGAACGGCAGCCGGGGCCCGGCCCGGTCCGCGGCCAGCCCGCCGAGGAGCAGGCAGGCGCCGAACACCAGCGTGTAGCTGTCGACCACCCACGGCAGCTGCGCCGGGGCGATGCGCAGGTCGTGCCGCATGGCCGGCAGCGCGACGTTGACGATCGTCGCGTCGGCGAGCACGACGAAGTTCGCCACGCACGCGATGAGCACGGTGGCCCGCCGCCGGCCGGGCAGCGCCGCCGCCGTCGCCGCCCGGGCCGGTGCCGTCACCATCGCAGCGCCGCCGCGGCCTCGGCGAGGACGGCCGCGAACTCCCCGGCGACCGCGGCCAGCCGCTCGGGCGGGTACAGCCCGTCGTGCCCGCAGACGTCGCCGCCGAGGGCCCCGTCGGGGTCGCGGCGCAGGTTGTACGACAGCGGCAGCACCTCGGGGTGGTCCTCGGTGTGCCGGGGGGACAACCGCAGCGGGTCGATCGGGCGGGCGGCGATGCGCACCGTCCGGCCGTCCGGCGCGCTCAGCGTCGCGGCCAGGGGCGCGGCCGCCGGCAGGTAGTTGTACCGCGTGTCGAAGAGGCGCTGCCGGCGTGCGGTCAGGTCGTCGGGGACCACCTCACGGATCCGGCCGAGCGGCAGCTGGTGGGCGAGCGCCTCCCGGTACGCGCGGGCCACGTCGGCGACGAGCCCCGGGAAGTCCCTGGAGCGCGACACGTCGACCCGCACCGGGAGATGGTCGAGCAGCGGGCCGACGACCCGCTGGGCGCCCGGCCGGTCGCGGCCCGCGCGGGTGACGCCGACGACCTGGTCGTCGCCGGCGTGCGCGCGGCGGGCCAGCAGCAGCGTCGCCAGCAGCGCGGTGCTGAGACCCCCGCCGTGCTCGGCCGCGGCGCGGCGCAGCGCCTCGGCGGCCGGGGCGGGCAGCGGCGCGATCGGTGCGCAGATGAACCGGCCGCCGACGGGCGGCAGCGGGGCCAGCGCCGGCAGGTCGCGCAGGCGCTCGCCCCACCACCGCTCGTGGCCGGCGTCGCGCGCCGCCCGCTCGGCCGCCGTGTGGTCGCCCAGGTGCAGGGCCAGGCGGGGCAGGCGCGCCGCCCGGCCCTGCAGCACCGCCCGGCAGGAGCGGACCAGCTCGTCGTGCAGGACGCCGTGCGACCAGCCGTCGAAGATGAGGTGGTGCACGAACAGCGCCAGCACGAAGCGGTCCGGGCCGAGCCGCAGCAGCGAGGCGTGCCACAGCGGCGGGCGGTCCAGCACCCGGGGCCGCTGCGACTCCGCGACGATGTGCGCGTCCGCGCTCGCGCCCGGATCGGCCGCGCCCGCGAGGTCGAGCACCGTGAGGTCGGCCTCGAGCGACGGCATGACGATCTGGTCCACGTCGGGATCGGGGCCGCCGGGTCGGATCCGGAACCCGGTGCGCAGCGCGGCGTGCCGGTCGGTGAGGCCGGCGAGCGTGACGCGCACCGCCTCGGCGTCGAGCGGGCCCTCGACGTCCCAGGCGATCGGCAGGCTGTAGTACGAGCGGCCCGCCGCGCACGCGCGCACCCAGTCCCGCTGGTAGTAGCTGGCAGGACGGTGGGCCGGTTCGGCCAGTGTCCGGGTCATGACCGGGATCTCCCTTCGGTGCTCACAAGCCGGCCACGAGCGCGGCCAGGCCGAGGTCCGGCTCCCGGGCGGCCCGCCGCAGCACGCCGCTGAACCGCTCGGCGAGCCGGCGCACCCGCGCGGGGCCGTGCAACTCGCCGTCGCCCTCCACCTCGCCGGTGAGCCGGCCGCCGTCGATGCGCGGCCGGTAGGCGACGGTCGCGTCGCCCAGCCACCACCCGTCGGGCCGGGTCTTGACCATGCCGTAGGGCACGGCCCGTTCGTCGCCGGGCGCCGCGGGTGCGGCCCCGGCCGGCCGCGCGGCCGGCGGCAGGAAGTTGAGGTTCACCGCGAACACCGGTGCCTGCCGCCGCGGCAGCAGCGGGGCCAGGCACCCCAGCGGCAGCCGGTGCTCGTAGGCGTCCAGCAGCGCCTCCCGGACCCGGCCGACCAGGCCGCGGAAGGTCGGGCCGCCCCCGAGTCCGACCACCAGCGGCAGCTGGTCGGCGAGGCACCCGACCACCGGGCGCAGGTGCGGCTGGTCGCGGTTGCCGACGGTCAGCCCGATCACGACCCGCTCGGCCCGCGCCGACTCGTGGTGCGCGGCGACGGCCGCCGCCGCGAGCACCGCGGTCATCGTCGTGCGCCCGCCCGCGGCGAGCCGCTGCAGCGCGGCGACCACGTCGGCCGGCAGCACGGGCAGCGCCGGGCGCTCGACGAGGTGGCCGGCGTGCGGGCCGGCCGGGTACGGCAGGCCGAACGTGTCGTCGCACCCGGCCAGGGCCGCCTCCCAGTAGCGCCACTGCGCCGCGGTCGGCCGCACGCCGCGCTCCTGCCGGGCGTAGTCGGCCATGTGGGTCACCGGCCGGGGCAGTCGCTCGCCCCGCCACAGCCGGGCCGCCTCGTCGGCGAGCACCTGACTCGTGCTCAGGTCGCTGATGGCATGGTGCAGCCACAGCACCAGCACGTGCCGGTCGTCCGCCGCGTGCAGCTCGGCGCGGGCCAGGGGAGCGTCCAGGAGCCGGAACGGCCGCTGCGAGCCGGCCAGCAGCCAGCCGGGCAGCAGCTCGCCCGCGCGGCCGTCGTGGCGTTCGCGGGTCAGCTCCAGCCGGGCCGCGTCCGCGACCCGCTGCTCGACCGGCGAGCCGGAACCGGCCCCGCGGGTCAGCACGGTGCGCAGGGCGCCGTGGCGCGCCGCCAGCTCGTCGAGCAGCCAGCGCACGCGCTCGGCCGGGGCCGGCCCGGGCAGCTCCACGACGGCCGGCACGTTCACCGCGGACTCGCCGGCGGTCAGGAAGGACTCCTGGCTGTACGACAGCGGCGCACTCACCGCCGAAGCCGGCGCGGGCGGCCCGGCGACCGCGCCGGTCGTCGCCGCGCTCACGCGGGCACCCCGCTCAGCTCGTCGCCGTCGGCCGGGGCGGCGGCGTCGACGCGTGCGGCGAACTCCCGCAGGCTCGTGCTGTCGAGCAGGTCGCGGACCGTGACCCGCCGCCCGAACTCCTCCGACAGCTCGCTGACCACCTCCATGGCCGCCAGCGACGCGCCGCCGAGCTGCAGGAAGTCGTCGCCCGCGGAGACCGGACCGACGTCCAGCGCCACCGACCACAGCTCGGCCGCGCGGACCTCCGTCGGCGTGCTCGGCGGCTCGTAGGGCCGGGCGTCCGCGTGCTGCTCCAGGTCCTTGCGCAGCTGCCGCTTGTCGACCTTGCCGATCATGTTGCGCGGCATGTCCTCGACCACGACGATCCGCAGCGGAGCGGCCGCGCCCTGCCGCTCGCGCGCGAACTCCTGCAGGGCCGCGAGGTCGAGGCCGGGCCGGGCCCGGACCGCGGCCATCACGCACTCCGTGAGCACCGGGTGGGGCACGCCGCACACGGCGGCCTCCACGACGCCCGGAAACTCCATCAGCGACGCCTCGACGTCCAATGTGGACACGTTGAGGCCGCCGGTGTTGACGAGGTCCGGGTTGCGGTCGACCAGATAGAAGTAGCCGTCGGCGTCGACGCGGCCGATGTCGCCGGTGCGGGTCCAGCCGCCGTCGAGGAACACCGCCGACTCCGCGGTCTCGCCGTCGTAGCGCCGCTGCGGCGCGTCACTGCGCAGCTGGACGTCGCCGGCCACGCCCGCCGGGGCCAGGCCGCCGTCCGGCAGGACGATGCGCACCTCGGACCCGGCGCCCGGCCGGCCGAGGGAGCGGGGCCGGGCGCGGTCGAAGTCGGTGGCCATCCGGCGCGGCCAGCACTCGGTGGTCGAGTAGACGTTGCGGATGCGCGCCGCCGGGAAGAGCTCGGCGAGGGCCTGCAGCGTCGCCGGGTGGATCGGGGCGCTGGTGGTGCGGACCTGCTCCACGCTGCCGAGGTCGTAGTCGCCCCGGGCGCCGGCGGTGACCAGCGCGATCGCCATCGCGGGCACCAGCACCAGATCCGTCGGCCGGAACCGGTCGATGGCCTCGAGCACCTCCGCGGGGACGAACTGCGGCAGCGTGAGCGTGCGGTGCGGTGCGGGGCCGAGCGGCTGCACGAGCAGGCCCTGGCCGACGGTCGTGCCCGGCGGCAGCGCGTGCAGCGCGGTGCGCGGTGCGCGCGCCCGCGAGCGCATCAGGGAGAACAGCAGGTTCTCGTGCGTGGCGACGACGCCCTTGGGCCGCCCGGTGGTGCCCGAGGTGTAGATGATCTCGGCGTCGTCGGCGGGCAAGACCGGCACGGCGAGCGGCGTCTGCGGCCGGTCCACGATCAGCTCGGCCACGGTGCACCGCGGCCCGTCGACGAGGTCACTGTCGCCGACGACGAGCACCGCGCGGGACGCGAGGAAGGCCGCCGTGGCCTGCTCGCGCCCGGCCGCCGGGGACACCGGCACCGCGACGGCGCCCGCCTTGAGCACGCCGGCCCAGGCCACGGCGTAGTCGGTCCAGTGGCGTGCGGAGACGTTGAGCAGGACGCGGGAGCCGGGCGTCACGCCCCGCGCGGCCAGCCCGTGGGCGGCGGCGTCGGAGGCGGCGTCCCAGTGGCCGAAGGTCAGGGCGACCCCGCCGGCCACCTCGTGCGCCACCGCGCCGGGCCGCTGCGCCGCGCGCAGGCGCAGCTGATCGGGAATGGTCCACCGCGCCGCTTCGTGGGTTTGCGTCACCGATGATTCCTCTCGCTCAAGATTGCTCCGAGGTGGTGCCACAACGCGCATCACGCTAGGTGTGCGCGGTGACGGGCGGCAATCCGAAAAGCGATTCCCGGTATCCCTTTCGCGGGCCATCTGGATGACGTATGCCCAGCTTGTAAAGCCCTTGTTGCCGAATCGTGAATGTCGATCAATGCGGCCTGCGTGTTACTCCGCCGTCTTCGGGAATTTACTTCAAAGACTCGTACCAATATCGCCGGTCTATTTTCGATCATTCCGCTGGCGTGCCGTGCCGGGAAATCTTTTTCGAAAACGGGGCCACTGGTGACCGGATCGCTACGTTACGATGTGCCGGTTCTGTTGCCTGCTGTCACCGTGAGGGCGAGTTGCCGGATACTCAGATCGACGCCGAGCTGTCCGCCGAGGCACGTAGCGTGCTCGGCCGGGACGACGTCAGTTTCACCCCGCTCGCGCATGGCCAGCGCATCGGCGTGACCTCCGGAGTCTTCCGGGCTCAGGCCGGTGACGCCCGGGCGGTCGTCAAGGTCGTCGCGCCCGCGGCCGACGCCGGCGGCAAGGTCTGGCGGGGCTCGCACGACCCGGCCAACTACCGGTTCTGGGAGCGCGAGGCGCTGTTCTACGAGGCCGGCCAGCCGCAGGCCTACACCGACGCGGGGATCGCCCTGCCCGGCCTGCTCGGCGCGTTCCGGCGCGGGGGCGGCGAGATCAGCCTCTGGATGCAGGACGTGTCCGGCAACGGCGGGGCCGGCTGGACCGTGCAGCGCACCGAGGAGCACGCCCGGCAGCTCGGCCGCGCGCAGGGCACCTGCCTGGTCGACGACGCCTGGCGCAAGTCGGCGGTGCCGTTCAGCCGCAACGTTCTGCGCGACTACCTCGACACCCCGGACGCGACGTCGCCCGACATCAACTGGGAGATGCTCGAGAACGCCGACGCCTGGGACACCCCCCTCATGCGGACCCACTTCGGCGGGCAGTTGCGCGAGGACGTGCTGCGGCTGTGCCGGGAGCGGTACGAGTTCGTGAGCTGGGGCGAGGCGCTGCCGCACACGCTGTGCCACCACGACCTGTGGCCCAACAACGTCTTCGAGCACGACGGGCGCCTGGTCCTGGTCGACTGGGCCTTCGCGGGCGAGGGCTGGGTCGGCGGCGACATCGGCAACTTCGTGTCGGACACGGCCCTGGACCTGCTGCGCCCGTCCGATGAGCTGCCCGCGCTCGACGAGGGCGTCTTCCGGGGATACGTGCAGGGCCTGCGCGACGCCGGGTACGACGCCGACGAGCGGGCGGTCCGGCTCGGCATGTGCGTGATGGCGGCCAAGTGGACGTGGCTGATCCCGGTGATGCTGACCCGCGCCACCCGCGACAACCACGAGGTCTACGGCAGTCAGGCGGTCGACGCGGACCGTCTCTACGCGGAGCGGGCCAACGTGTTCCGCATGCTGGTGGCGTGGGCCGCGGAGGCGCGCGCGCTGGCCGCCGAGCTCTTCCCGGCCGCGGCCCAGCCGTAGGCCGTGCCCGACGTCAACCCCTGGCTGCCGCTGCCGCCCGGGTCGCCGGACGCCCATCCGGTGTACTGCCTGCCGTACGCGGGCGGCAGCGCGGCCATCTACCGGCCCTGGCGGCGGCAGGCCCCGCCCGGGATCGCCGTCGTGCCCGTGCAGCCGCCCGGCCGCCGGGAGCGCTTCGAGGAGCCGCCGCTGACCTCGGCGGTGGCCATGGCCGAGCAGGCCGGAGCGGCGATCCTGCCCACCCTGCGCGGCCCGTACTCGCTGTTCGGCATCAGCATGGGCGCGCTGGTCGCGTTCGAGCTGGCGCACTGGCTCAGCGAGCGCGGCCGGCCGCCGGTGCGCCTGTTCGTCGCGTCGTACCCGGCACCGCACGTGCCGCGGACGCTGCCCCGCGTCCACGACAGCCCGGACTCGACCGTGGTGGAGCTGCTCTCGGCGCTGCGCGTCACCCCGCCGGAGATCCTGGCCAGCGAGGAGATGCGCAACCTGCTCATGCCGCTCATCCGGGCCGATCTCGCGGTCACCGAGACCTACGTCCCGCGCGTCCGGGAGCCCCTGCGCATGCCCGTGACGGTCCTGCGTGGCGTCGACGACCCGCACCTGTCCGAGGACTCCGCGCGGGCGTGGTCCACGCTCACGTCGGCCGCCTGCACGGTGCAGCGCTTCGACGCCGGTCATTTCCTCGTGCACGAGCGACCGGCCGAGGTCCTGCGCCTGCTGGCCGCCCCCGCCGCCGGGTAAGCCCTCTCACGCATCTCCATACGCCGATGCTTGACAGGTGGTCGGCCTGCACGGAAGGCTGCGCATAGCACGCGAGAGAGCGCTATCAGCCGGACGTCAAAGGGGGGCTTTCGCATCGTGCCTTCGGGGGAGGCTTTAGCATGCACGATTGTCGATTTACTCAGCGAGACGGCGCAGCGCAGCCCGGACACGGTCGCCTACCGGTTCCTCGGTGACGGCGAGGCCGAGACCAGCGCGCTGACCTGGGGCGAGCTCGACCGGCAGGTCCGCAGCGTCTCGGCCTACACGGCCCGGCACTGCGCGCGCGGCGACCGGGTCGTCCTGCTGGTACCGCCACGACTCACGTTCCTGCCGGCATTCCTCGGCGTGCTGCACGCCGGGTGCGTCGCGGTGCCGGTCGCACCGCCCGGCGCCGCCGCCGCGCACGTCACGGCCCTGCGCCGCATCATCGCCGACGCCGGCGCCACGCTGGTGCTGCACGACGTGCCGGGCGACGGGGACGACCTGGCCGGCAGCGGTGCCGTGGTCCGGCCGCTCGGCGAGGCCCTCGGCTGCGAGCCGACGGATGAGGCGCCGGCCGCCGATGTGCGGGACCTGGCGTTCCTGCAGTACACCTCGGGCTCCACCGGCGACCCGAAGGGCGTCATGGTGACCCACGCCAACCTCATGGCCAACGAGGCGCAGATCGCCGGGGTCTTCGGCACCACCCCCGCCGACGTGGTGGTCAGCTGGCTGCCGTTCTACCACGACATGGGGCTCATCGGCGCCGTGCTGCACCCGCTCTACGCCGGGGCCACCGCCGTGCTCATGCCGCCCACCGCGTTCCTGCGCCGCCCGCTGCGGTGGCTCGGCGCGATCAGCCGGTACGGCGGCACGATCAGCCCCGCGCCGGACTTCGCCTACCACCTCTGCGCCCAGATCGCCGCCGCGAACGGGGTGCCGGACGGGCTCGACCTGCGTTCGTGGCGGGTCGCCTGCGACGGCAGCGAGCCGGTCCGCCCCGCGACCGTGCGCCGCTTCACCGAGGTGTTCGCCGGCAGCGGGTTCGACGGCGCCGCGTTCGCCCCCTCCTACGGCATGGCCGAGGCCACCCTGCTCGTCAGCGGCGTCGCGCCCGGCCGGGCGCCGCGCATCGTGCCGTTCGACCGCGGCGACGGCCACCCGACCGAGGTGGTCTCGTGCGGCCCGTGGAGCGTCGACGAGATCCTCGTCGTGCGCGACGGCGTCCCCGCCGGCGACGGCGTCGAGGGCGAGGTGCTCGTGCGCGGCCCGAACGTCGCCGCGGGCTACTGGCAGCGCCCGGAGCAGACCGGGGCGACGTTCGGCTGCCGCGTCGGCGAGCACACCTACCTGCGCACCGGCGACCTCGGGTTCGTCCGCGACGGCGAGCTCTTCGTCACCGGCCGCGCCACCGACCTCATCATCGTGCGCGGCCGCAACCACCACCCGAACGACATCGAGACCACCGCCCAGACCGCCGACCCGAGCCTCCCGGCGGGCGTCGGCGCGGTCTTCACCGACGGCGACGACCTCGTGCTCGTGCAGGCCGTGCGCGGCGACGCCGACACCGGCCGGCTCACCGGCACGATCCGCGCGGCGGTGAGCGAGGCCCACGGCGTGCACCTCGACCACGTCGTCCTGGTCCCGCCGAGGGCCGTGCCCCGCACCACGAGCGGCAAGGTCCGCCGGTCCGAGTGCCGCCGCCGGTACCTCGCGGGTGAGCTGCCGGTCCTGACCGTCGCCGCCGAAGCGGCGCCCGGTGACGGGGCCGCCACCGGTGCGGTCGACCCGCGCGTCGGCGAGGCGATCGCCGCCGTCCTCGGCGTGCAGGCCGCGTCGGTGCGCCCCGACACCCCGCTGACCGCGCTCGGCCTGGACTCGCTGCGCGCGCTGCGGGTGCAGGACGAGCTGGCGACCCGCACCGGCGCCGAGGTGCCGCTGTCGGTCCTGCTCGGCGGCGCCACCCCGGCGTCCCTCGCCGGGGAGCTCGCGCGGTACACCGGCGGCCCGGACGGCACCGGCGGCCCGGACGGCACCGGCGAGCAGGACCAGCCCGGCCCGGACGGCGACGGGGGCATGACGGTCGGGCAGCGGGCGCTCGCCTTCCTCAGCGCCGTCGGCGCGCGCGGCGCCGCCGACTACACCATCGCGCGTTCGGTACGGCTGCCCGAGGACCTCGAACCGGCCGTGTTCGCACGGGCCGTCTCCGCCGTCGTCGCCCGGCATCCCGCGCTGCGCAGCCGGTTCGCGGGCGAGCCGGGCGAGCAGACGCTGACCGTGCGCGAACCGGGGGAGGCCGCCTGGTGCACCGTGCACGAGCTGGCCGCGCCGGACGAGCTCGAGGCGCGGACCCGGCGGCTGCTCGGCACGCCCCTGGACCTGGCCGCCGACCCCCTGTTCGGCTGCACCGTCCTCACCGCGCCCGGCGTGGCTCCCGTCCTGGTGCTGCGGGTCTCGCACCTCGTGGCCGACCTGCACTCCATCGCCCGCGTGATGGACGAGATCCTGCGGGTCTGCCGCGGCGAGGCGCTGCCCCCGCCGCCCGCCGCGTTCGCCGCCGTCGTCGCCGAGGAGGCCGCGTACCTGCGGGCACCCGGGACCGAAGCCCTCGCCGAACGCCTCGCCGCCGGGCTGCGCGACCTGCCCGACGTGCGCTGGCCGGTCCCCGCGCCCCGCGGCGGCACCGACGCACCCGGCGCGGCCGTCACCATGCGGCTCGACGCCCCGGCCACGGCCGCGCTGCACGCGCTCGCCGAGGCCGAGCGGACCACGCTGTTCGCGGTGCTGCTGGGCCTGTACGGGCTGTTCCTCACCGGCCTGACCGGCAACGACACGATCGCCGTCGGGGTGCCGTTCGCGGCCCGGGAGGGCAGCCGCCGCCGTGGCGCGGTCGGGTACCTGGTGAACACCCTGCCGATCCGCCTGCACCTGCCGCCCGGCACGACGCCCGCGGCGGCGGTCCGGGCCGCACGCCAGGCCCTCTTCGACGGCATGGACGCGGCCCGGGTGCCGCTCGCCGTCGTCGCCCGGCACCTGCGCCGCTCCCGCACGGCCGCCGCGGCGCTGTTCCCGGCCCTGTTCGACCTCCTCGACGACCCGGAGCCGGGCGTCACCGGCCTCGGCGCCGCCGGGCTGGACCTGCCCGGCGCGGTCGTGACCGCCGGGGCGCAGCGGTTCACGCCGTACCTCGCCGGCACCCCGCGCCCCCTCGCCGACCTCGACGTGGCGTTCACCGCCGCCGGGGACGAGCTGCGGGGCCGGTTCGCCTACGACGGCCGGGTCTTCGACGACACCACCGGCGCCCTCCTGGCCGAGCTGTTCACGAGCCTGGTGCGCCACGCCGCCACCGCCCCGCACGCGCCCCTCGCCTGGCACGGCGGCCCGCCGGGGGCGCTCGCGGCGCCCCCGATGTCGGTGCTGCCCGCGCCGGACGGCGACGAGCCGCCGCGGGCGCTCGGCGCGCTCTTCGCCGAGCAGGCCGCCCTGCGCCCGGACGCCGAGGCCGTGGTCCGGGCGGGGGAACGCTGGACCTACGCCCGGCTCGCCGCACAGGCGGCCGCGGCCGCCGCCGTCCTGCCCGCCGTGCGCGCCTCGGCCGCGGTCGGCACCCCGCTGGTCGGCCTGTGCTTCGCCGACCCGGTGCGGTTCCTGACCGGCATGCTCGCCGCGTGGTCCAGGGGCTACGGGATCGTGCCGCTGCCCGCCGACTTCCCGGACGAGCGCCTCGCGTACATGATGGACGACTGCGACCTGGGCGCCGTGCTCGCCGACGAGCACGACGGGCACGCCGAGCGGCTGGCCCGGCTCGCCGGCGCGTCCCGTCCCGTCGTCACCCTGCCCGGCGCCGACGCGCCCGAGCCCGCTTCCGAGCCCGAGCCCGCCGGCGACGGCGGTCCCGTGCTCGACGCCGACGACGTGGTCTACGTGGTGTACACGTCCGGCACGACCGGCCGCCCCAAGGGCGTGCCGATCACCTCGGCGCAGGTGCTGCCGCTGCTGCGCTGGCAGGTGAAGGGGCTCGGTGCCGGCCCGGGGATGCGGCTGGCGCAGACCCTCGCCCTGTCGTTCGACTTCGGGCTGCAGGAGCTCATGACGACCGTGCTGTTCGGCGGCACGCTGTGCGTCCCGGAGCCCGCGGAGCGCTACGCGCCCGACGCCTTCGGCGCGTTCCTGCGCCGCGACCGGGTCGAGACCCTGTTCGCCACCCCGTCGTTCCTGCGCGAGCTGGTGGCGCACGGCGTCTCGCTCGCCGGGCTGCGGCTGCTGGTGCTCGGCGGGGAGATGCTCACCGCCGCCGCCGTCCGCGACGTGCTGCCGCTGCTGGGCCCGGGCACGGGCATCATCAACGGGTACGGGCCGACCGAGGCGAGCATCAACTGCACGATGCACTTCGTGGACCGGGCCCGGATCGCCGGGGCCGACGGCGGCCCGCCCGCCGACGGTGCCCTGCCGGTCGGCGCGGCCACCGGGCGCAGCGACGTCTACGTCCTCGACGAGCGCGGCCGGCTCCTTCCGGCCGGTCTCGTCGGCGAGGTGTACATCGGTGGCCCCGGCGTCGCCGCGGGCTATCTGAACCGTCCCGGCGAGACCGCGACCCGGTTCCTGCCCGACCCCGTCGCCGGCTCCGGCGTCATGTACCGCACCGGCGACATCGGCCTCGTCACCGGCGGCGAGCTGCTGCTGCTCGGCCGCCTCGACCACCAGGTGAAGATCCGCGGCTACCGGATCGAGCTCGGCGAGGTGGAGGCCGTGCTGCGCGACTGCCCCGGCGCCGAGGACGCGGTCGCCCTGCTGGACCGCGGCGCGGAACCGGCCCGGATCGTCGGCGTCGTCGTCGGCACCGCCTGCGACCCCGCGGCCGCCCGTGCGGAGCTCGCCCGGCGGCTGCCCGCCTACATGGTGCCGGGGCGGATCATCCGGGTCGCGGCACTGCCCCGGACCGCGCACGGCAAGCTCGACGAGGACGCCCTGCTGCGCCGCTCCCGCGAGGAACGTGCCGTCACCGGGCACGGCGGGGTGCGATCGGCGGTCGCCGGGGCCTGGCAGGAGCAGCTCGGCCTGGACCGCGTCGACCCGGACGCCAACTTCTTCGAGCTCGGCGGGCACTCCCTCGCGGTGGTCCCGATGCTCGCGGCGGTCTCCGAACGCGTCGGCGTCGGCAAGCTTCCGCTGCACACGCTCTTCGAACATCCGACCGTGCGGCTGCTCGCCGAGCACGTCGAGCAGCTGCTCGCCCGGCAGGCCGGTGCGCCGGCCGCGGCACCCGGCTCGTCCGGCGGCGACGGCACCGATGCCGCGCCACCGGCCCGGCCGGTCGCCCGGCGGCAAGCCCGCGGCCGGCAGCGGGGCCTGGCCGACCGATCCGCACGTCCGCAAGGAGTATCTGAGTGACCGAGCATGTGGTGACCTCCCCGGCCGACATCGCCGTGATCGGCATCGGCTGCCGCTTCCCGGGTGCCGCGGACCCGGACGAGTACTGGCGCAACCTCCGCGAGGGCATCGAGTCCATCGCGATGCACGGCGACGAGGAGCTGCGCGCCCGTGGCGTGCCCGAGCACCTGCTGGAGAACCCGCGGTACGTGAAGGCATCGGCCGTGCTCGAGGGAGCGGAGGACTTCGACGCGGCATTCTTCGGCTACAGCAACCGCGAGGCCGAGGTGATGGACCCGCAGCACCGGGTCTTCCTCGAGTGCGCGCACGCGGCGCTGGAGGACAGCGGCTACGACCCGCGCCGCTACGCCGGGCTCATCGGCGTCTACGGCGGCAGCACCATGAACACGTACCTGCCGATGAACCTCATGGCCGGCGGCGGTGTCGTGGACGTCGTCGGCGACCTGCAGATCATGGTCGGCAACGACAAGGAGTACCTGACCTCGCGGGTGTCGTACAAGCTCGACCTGCGCGGCCCGAGCTGCGTGGTGCAGACCGCGTGCTCGTCGTCGCTCGTCGCGGTGCACGTCGCGGTCCAGGCACTGCTCAGCGGCGAGTGCGACATGGCCCTGGCCGGTGGCTCGTCGATCCGGATGCCCGTCGGCGGCGGCTACCTGCACCAGCCGGGCGGCACCTCGTCGCCGGACGGGCACTGCCGCGCCTTCGACGCCGACTCGGGCGGGTCCGTCGTCGGCAGCGGCGCCGGGGTCGTCGTGCTCAAGCACCTCGCGGACGCGCTGCGCGACGGCGACCACATCTACGCGGTCGTCAAGGGCAGCGCCGTCAACAACGACGGCGCCACGAAGGCCAGCTTCACCGCCCCGAGCGTGCTCGGCCAGGCCCAGGCCGCGGCCGGTGCGGTCCGCGCGGCCGACGTCGACCCCGCCGACATCGGGTTCGTCGAGGCGCACGGCACCGCCACCCCGCTCGGCGACCCGATCGAGGTCGCCGCGCTGACCCAGGCCTTCCGGCAGTGGACCGACCGCGTCCAGTACTGCGCGCTGGGCTCGGTGAAGACGAACATCGGCCACCTCGACGCGGCCGCCGGCATCGCCGGGTTCATCAAGGCGGTGCAGACCGTCCGGCACGGGCTGATCCCGCCGACGCTGCACTTCCGCAGCCCGAACCCGCAGCTGCGCCTCGACGACAGCCCGTTCTACGTCAACAACGCGCTGACCGAGTGGGATTCCGACGGCCCGCGTCTCGCCGCGGTCAACTCGCTGGGCATGGGCGGTACCAATGCGCATGTCATCATCGAGGAACCACCGCGGCCCGCGCCCTCGGACCCCGCGGAGCGCGGCCAGTTGCTCGTGCTCTCCGCGCGCACGTCCACCGCGCTGCACGAGTCCACCGCGCGGCTGGCCCGCTGGCTGCGCGAGCACCCGGCGGCCAACCTCGCCGACGTCGCGTACACCCTGCAGATGGGCCGCCGGCCGATGCCGCACCGGCGCACCGTCCTGGCCCGCGACGTGGAGGACGCCGCCTACGCGCTCGACGCGCCGTCGTCGAAGCGGGTGCTCACCCACCGCGCCGACCCGCCCGCGTCCGGGGTCGCGTTCCTGTTCCCGGGGCAGGGCACCCAGTACCCGGGCATGGCCCGGACCCTGCACGAGACGATGCCCGCCTTCCGCGACGCGGTCGAGGAGTGCCTGGCCGCGCTGGAGCCGGACTTCGCCGCGCGGCTGCGCGAGCTGCTGCTGGCCAAGGGTTCCACGACCGACCTGGCGGACCGGCTGCGCGACACCGCCTTCGCCCAGCCCGCGCTGTTCGTCGTCGAGTACGCGCTGGTGCGCCTGTTCGCGACCGCGGGCATCCGGCCGGCGGCGATGCTCGGCCACAGCATCGGCGAGCTCGTCGCCGCGACCGTCGGCGGCACGTTCCGCCTCGCCGACGCCCTGCGCTTCGTCGTCGCCCGCGGCGCCGCGCTCTCGGCCCTGCCCGGCGGCGCGATGCTCGGGGTGCCGCTCGCCCCGGCCGAAGCCGCGCAGTACCTGGCCGACGGCGCCGAGATCTCCGCGGTCAACGGCCCGGCGGTCATCGTCGTCGGCGGCCCGGCCGAGGCGGTCGACGCCACCGAGCAGCGGCTCAACGCCGCCGGCATCCCGGCCCAGCGGCTGCACGTCTCGCACGCGTTCCACACGGCCATGACCGAGCCCGCCCTCGGCGCGCTGCTCGCCGCCCTCGACGGTGTCGAGCTGCGGGCGCCGGCCGAGCCGTGGATCTCCAACGTCACCGGCACCTGGATCACCCCGCAGGAGGCGACCGACCCCGGCTACTGGGCCCGGCACGTGCGCGGCACGGTCCGCTTCGCCGACGGCGTCGCGACCCTCGCCGAGCGGGCCGACCTGGTCCTGCTGGAGGCCGGCCCGGGCGGCGTGCTCACCGGGCTCACCCGTGGGGCCGGTCCGTGGGCCGAGGCGATCCGGCCGGTGCCCGGCGCCCAGGACCGCGTCGACGCCCGGCAGAGCGTCCTGTCGGCGGTCGGCGCGCTCTGGGCGGCCGGCATCGAGGTCGACTGGTCCGGGCTGTGGGCCGGGACGCGGCGCCTGCGGCTGTCGCTGCCCACGTACCCGTTCGAGCGCCGGCGGCACTGGGTCGCCCCGCTCGCCGAGGCGCCCGCCGCGGCCACGGCTCCGGCCGCCGTCGCCGGCGACGCGCGCATCCCGTCCCCGGACGGCTGGTGGCACATGCCGGTGTGGACCCAGAGCGCGCCGGTCACCGGGGCCCGCGAGCCCGGCCGGGTGCTGCTGCTCGACGGCGGTACCGGACTCGCCGGCCCGCTCGCCGCGCGGCTGGGCGGCACCGTCGTGGCCTCGGCCGCGGCCCTCGCGGCCCGGCTCGCGGAGCCGGGCGGCAACCGCGTCGACCGGGTGGTCCTGCTGCCCGCAGACCCCGGCACCGACCTCGAAGGCCTCACCGCGCTCGCCCCGGTCGTCGACGCGGCCCGCCGCCACGCCGGCGACGGTGTCGTCGAGCTCGTGGTCGTCACGAGCGGCGCGTTCGACGTCCACGGCGACGACCCGGTCTCGCCCGGGCTCGCCGCGCTGCACACGGTGGCGCTGCTCGCTCAGCAGGAGCACGCCCAGCTGCGCTCGCGCGGCATCGACCTCGGCGCCGCCGACCCGGTTGCGGCCGGCGTGGACGCGCTCGCCGCGGAGCTCGCCACGGACGGCGCGCCGCAGCTGGTGGCGTACCGGGCGGGCCGTCGCTGGACCCGCACCTACGCCCCCTGCCCGGACGACCGGGCGCCGGCGGCCCCGCGCCCGGGCGGCACCTACGTGATCCTCGGCGGGCTCGGCTTCTTCGGCCGCACCGCCGCCGCGCACCTGCTCGGCACGGCCGGCGCGAACGTCGTGCTGGCCGACATCCGCAGCGGCGACGCCGCGGCGCTGCGGGAGCTGGAGGGCCTCGGCGGCACCGTGGAGGTCGTCACCGCCGACTGCGCCGACGAGCACGCGGTCCGCGAGGTGCTGCGCCGCACCGCCGACCGGCACGGACGCGTCGACGCGGTCCTCTTCGCCGCGGGCCCCTCGGCCACCGAGGGCGTCGCGGGCCTGGCCGAGATGACCGCGGACAGCCTCGCGCCGCATCTGCGGACCCGGGTCGCCGGGCTGCGCGCCCTCGCCGCGGCCGCCGACGGCCTGCCGGTCGGGGCGTGCCTGCTCGTCACGTCGCTCGTCACCGCGCTCGGCGGCATGGCCACCGCGCCGTACGCCGCGACGAACCTGTGGGCGGAGGCCTTCGCCGCGGCCCGCGGCGCCGGCTCCGAGGGGGCCGCCCGGTGGACCACGGTCGCCTGGGAGCACTGGCGGCGCCCCGGCGAGCAGTCCCTCGGCGGGCAGCGGGAGCGCTACGCCATCGACGCCGACGAGCTGACCGTGACGATCGACGCGGCCCTGCACCGCCCGGCCGGCACGTTCGCGGTCTCCACCGGCCCGCTCGCGACCCGCGTCGCGGCGGCGCGCAAGCCGATCCCGGCCGCGCCCGCCCCGGAGCCCTCCGGCGGCGACGCGCCGCAGCGGCACGGCCGGCCCGACGTCGACACCGTCTACGTCGCGCCCCGCAACGAGGACGAGCGGCTCGTCGTCGAGGTGATGGGCCAGCTGCTCGGCATCGAGCGCGTCGGCGTCCTGGACAACTTCTTCGACCTCGGCGGCGACTCGCTCATGGCGATGCAGCTCATCTCGCTGCTGCGCGACAAGCTGCGGACCTCGCTGCCGATGTCGGACATGTTCCGCGACCCGACGGCGGCCTCGCTCGCCGCGGCCATCGCCGAGCACCTGGCCGGCGGCGGCGCGCCCGCCGCCGACGCCCCGGCTCCCGCCGGCTCCCCGGCCTCCGCCGACGTCGTGGAGGACGGCGAGATCGAGGCGCTGCTCGCCGCCGGCTCCGCGCAGGAGATGGAGGACCTGCTCAACGAGCTGGAGCAGCAGGACCTCGGCGACCGCGAGCCGGCGGGCCAGCAGGACGGCCCGGCCCTGTGACCGCCGCCGACCTGGAACTCGACCTCGGCGGCCTGACCGTCGCCGAGCTGCGCGCCGCCGGCCCGGAACGCCTCGGCCACCTGGCCCGCGCGGCCCGCGACCTCGTCGTGCGCAGCGTCGCGGCCCGCGGCGGGCACCTCGGCCCCAACCTCGGCGTCGTCGAGCTGACGTTCGCGCTGCACCGCGTCTTCGACAGCCCCGAGGACGTCCTGCTCTGGGACACCGGCCACCAGTCGTACATCCACAAGGTCGTCACCGGCCGCGCCGAGCGGTTCGCGTCGCTGCGGGCCCTCGGCGGGCTGTCCGGCTACCCGTGCCGCACGGAGAGCGAGCACGACTGGGTGGAGAACTCGCACGCGGGGACGTCCCTGTCCTACGCGGCGGGCCTCGCCACCGCCTTCCGCCTCGCCCCGGACGGCGCCGGGACACGGCGGCGGCGGGTGGTGGCGGTCATCGGCGACGGGGCGCTGACGGCGGGCATGGCGATGGAGGCGCTCAACGACATCGTCGACCGCGGCCTCGACGTCGTCGTCGTGCTCAACGACAACGCCCGCAGCTACGCACCCACCACCGGTGCCGTCGCGCAGCTGCTCGCCGAGCTGCGCGCCGGCGGCCGGGAGCGGTCGGCCAGCGTGCTCGGCTGCCGGTACCTGGGCCCGGTCGACGGGCACGACGTCGCCGCGACCGAGCGGGTCCTGAGCACCGCCCGGGACACCACCGGCCCGGTGATCGTGCACGTCGTCACGCGCAAGGGCGAGGGCTACGCGCCGGCCGAGCGCGACCAGGTCGACCATCTGCACGGCGTCGGCCCGTTCGACGCCGACACGGGCACCGCCGCGGCCGGACCGGCCGGCCGGCGCCCCGCCGGTGACGTGCTCAACGAGACCCTGTGCGAGCTCGCCGCCGCCGACGATCGGGTGGTCGTGGTGGCCGCGGCGATGACGAGCGCGTCCGGGCTGGACCCGTTCACGCAGCGGTACCCGGGGCGGATCCTCGACGTCGGCATCGCCGAGCAGCACGCGGTGACGCTCGCCGCGGGCCTCGCGATGGCGGGCATGCGGCCGGTCGTGGCGATCCACGCGACGTTCCTCGGCCGCGCCTTCGACCAGTTGCTGTTCGACGTGGGCCTGCACGACCTGCCGGTCGTCTTCGTCGCCGACCGGGCCGGGATCACCGGCGGCGACGGGCCGTCGCACCACGGGCTCCTGGACGTGGCGCTGCTGCGCCACGTCCCGGGCGCCGCGGTCGCCACCCCGTCCGACGCGGCCGAGATGACGGCGCTGCTGCGGGCCGCGGTCGAGCGCCCCGGCCCGACCCTGGTGCGCTACCACCGCAACCTCCCCGAGGGCCGGCCCGGCGCGGGTCCGGGGGAGCTGCCCGCCCCGCACTGGGCGTGGGACGGCACCTCCGGCGACGTGCTGCTCGTCGCGGCGGGGGAGATGACCGCGGTGTCGGCCGCCGCCGCCGAGCGCCTCGCGGACGCGGGCCTTCGGGTCTCCCGGGCCAACGCCCGCTGGCTGCACCCGGTCGACGACCGCCTGGCCGAGGTCGCCGCGGCGCACCGGCTCGTCGTCACGGTCGAGGACCACTGCCGGGCCGGCGGCCTCGGGACCGCCGTCCTGGAGACCCTCTCCGACGCGGGTGTCCACGTGCCGGTGGTCCGTTGCGGCGTGCCCGTGGGCTACCTCCCGCACGGCGACGTGCCGTCCCTGCGGGCCTCGAGCGGCCTCGACCCGGAGGCGGTCGCCGCCCGGGTGCTGGCCGCCCTCGACGCCGGCCGCTCCTGAGCGGGCGGCCGGTCAGCGGCCGGCGAGGGCGGCGACGACCGGGGCGAAGTGCTGCAGGGCGGTGTGCGGTACCGACACCGAGGACAGCCCCCAGCGTTCCCGGCGGGCCAGGAGGTCCTCGGTGACCGACTCGACCGAGCCGATGATGAGGCTCGGCTGCGCGCGCAGCTGGGCGACGGTGATGCCCATCGCGCCCGCGTACATCTCCAGGAGCGGGCCGGGCTGCGGGGTGATCATGCACTCCCAGACGACGTGGTGCAGGCGGGGGCTGCGCCCGTGCGCGGCCGCGGCGGCGCGTACCACGGCGACCTTCTCGTCGAGGCGGGCCGGGTCGAGGTCGGCCTCGTCGGCGCCGCCCCCGGGGAGGCTGCGGGCGGTGAGGCTGACCGTGTCGGCGTGCTCGGCGGCGAGGCGCAGCAGGCGCGGGCCGCCGGCGCCGACGGTGAGCGGGATCCGGGGCCGCTGGACGGTGACGAAGGGCTCGGTGAGCTCGACGGTGTAGTGCGCGCCGGTGTACGACAGCGGCTCGCCGCGCAGCAGCCGGTCGACGACGGCGACGCTCTCGGCGAAGCGGGCGGCGCGCCGCGGGCCGTCGTCGAAGCGGATACCGGCCGCGCGGTGGTCCTCGGCCCGCCAGCCGGCGCCGAGGCCGAGCTCGGCCCGTCCGTCGCTGAGCACGTCGAGGGTGGCGATCTCGTGGGCGAGCAGCACCGGCGAGCGCACGTCGTTGTTGGCGACCCGCGGGCCGAGCCGCAGCGTCGTGGTCACCGCCGCCGCGGCGGCGAGGGCGGGCAGCGCCGCGAGCGGCTGCTCGACGTGGTCGTTGAGGTACAGCGCGTCGTAGCCCAGGCCCTCGACGGACCGGGCCAGCTCCAGCCAGGCCTTGCTGGAGGGTCCGCCGGAGGTCTCGCCGCCGGTCGCGACGGAGAACGTGAACGGCTGGGTCATCGAGCCTCCTGAAGATGCGTGAGGACCACGTCGTCGCGCGGTTCGCCGGGGAGCAGCGGTGCCGGCCGCCCCCGCAGCCAGTCGTCGAACTGGTCGGCGTAGTTCGGGTGCCGGGGATCGCCGGACTGCCCGCCCGGCAGGTGCAGGATCGCGTCGCCGGGACGGCCGGGCGAGGCCACGAGCCGCATCGCCGGGCCGAAGCCGGTGTGCGCGGCGTGCACCGACTCGGCGCAGCCGGGCAGCGCGGCGTCGGGCAGGTCGAGCATGGCGGCCAGGTCGGGCAACAGCGGCGAGAGCGGGTGCCGCGCGCCGGTACGGTTCAGCGCTCCCCACGCGACGTCGGCGACCCGCTCGGCCCCGGCCGCGACCCGCAGCATGGCGGCCGACAGCTCCAGCTGCCCGAGGACGAACCGGGCCCGGGTCCGGTACGGCGCCGGCACGACCGCGGGCTCGGCCCGCAGCAGGGCCCGCAGCGGCAGCTCGTGGTCGAACCAGGTGTAGCGGAACCCCGGTTCGAGCGCCCGGCACGGCTGCAGCAGCGCCGCGAACAGCGACTCGCGCAGGTTCTCCCGCAGCAGGATCAGCAGGCCCAGCCCGCGCGCCCCGGCACCGGCGGTGCCGTCCCACGCCTCGACCGCATCGAGGGCGTCCGACAGGGCCGGCGGGGTGTCACCGGCCTCGCGTACCGCCGCGCGGACCAGGTCGCGGTAGAACGCGAAGAATCCGGCGTCGGTGTCGAGCTGCACGGCGGCGAGGTCCGCCTCGGCGAGCGGCTCCCCGGTCTCCAGCAGCGTCACGATCCGCCGCGCCCGGCAGGCGCTGAACCCGTTGGCCGCCACGTGCCCGGCGGCGGCGTGCTGCGGCGTGAGGTTGTTGGCGACCACGACGAGACCGCCGGGCGGGTCCACGAGCCGCGGCAGCCGCGCCGCGCCGGGGAAGCTGCCGGTCACCGTCCAGGCGACCCGGCCGTCCGCGTCGGCGACCACGATGTTCAGCGGCGGCCCGGCGGCCCGGTTCGCGACGTCGCAGGCCTCCTCGGCGGTGGCCGCCTCGGCGAGGTCCGCCAGGCCGAGGTCCAGCCCGCCCGGCTCCAGCGGCCGCCATCGCAGCGCCACCGGGCGGCCGAGGAGCGAGGGCCCGTACACCGGGCCGAAGCGGGACTCCCGGACGCCGATCTCGACCGGTTCGCCGCCGCGGACCTCGATGCGCTCCGTGCGGACGGTCAGCGGCTCGTCGTCGCCGATCGGCACCAGGCGGGCGTTGTCGGCGGTGAGCCGGGTGGCGCCCCACGCGATCCGGCCCGTCGAGCCCGCGATCACCGCCGGGACGCCGGGCACCACGAGACCGTCGACCTCGTGGCCCGGGTAGCGCAGCGACACGCGATACAGCAGCGGTGGCGCCGTCAGCGGCAGGTGCATGTCGTTGGCCAGCACGGCCCGGCCGTCGGCGGTCCGGCGTCCCGAGACCGCCCAGGCATTGGAGCCGAACGGCGACTCGTCCGCGCCGACGACCGGCGCGGCGCTCGGGTCGGGCCGGGTCGCACGGGCGATGCCGGCCAGCGTCGCGAGCAGGGCCGGGTCCGGCGGGTCCGGTGGCGGCGCCGGGCGGCCGTCGATGCCGATGTCGTAGGGGCCCCGCTCCGGCAGCAGGAACGACACGACCGCGGCGGGCAGGGCGGCCTCCATCACGGCGCGCATGCGGTGCTCCGCGCCGTCGCCGCCGAGCATCTGCGCGAGGAGCAGCGCCACCGCGGTGCAGTCCTCGGGGCGCCACGGCTCGGGCGCGGCGCCGGTGACCGCGAACTCGACCGGCAGGTCCGGCCGGTCCGGCAGGGAGCCGAGCCGTTCGTTCACGCCGCGGGTGTACGCCTCGACGAGGGCGCGCTGCTCCGGCGGCAGGTCCCGCAGGGCGCGCTCGGCGGCGATGCGGATGCCGAGGGTGCGCTGGGCGGTGTCGTGGGCCAGCAGACCAGGGCCGAAGACCTCGGCGAGGCGGCCGGTCGCGCGGCGGCGGAACAGGTCGAGCTGGAACAGCCGGTCCCGGGCGGTCACCCAGCCCAGGCCGCGGGCGACCGCCACGCGGTCCGGGCCGTGCACGACCGGCACACCCTTGCCGTCGGTGCTGACCCGGACCTCGCCGTCGGAGCCGCCGCTCACACCGCGGCCGGCACAGTGGCCGGCGCAGCGGCTTCGAGACCGGCGTCGAACTCGGCGGTCGCCAGATCGGCGAGGCGGCGCAGGTGGACGAGGTGCTCGACGACCGCGTCGTGCCCGACGCCGAAGTCGACCAGGCAGGCGATCTCGGTCGCGCCCGCGGCGACCAGCGCCCGGACGCGTTCCAGGGCCGTCTCGGGGGTGCCGAACAGGCCGTTGGTGGTGAAGTACCGCTCGAAGGCCATCTCGACCAGGGTCTGCTTGTCCTGCTCGGTGACCTGGTCCAGGTTGATGTCGAGGCCGCGGCTGCGGACCAGCTTCTCGAACAGGTCGACGTGCGAGCGCAGGTAGCGCTGCAGCGGCTCGCGGGCCAGGCGGCGCACCGCGTCGACGTCGGTGCCGACCAGGGTGTGCAGCATGACGGTGATCTCGCCCGCGTCCGGCGCCAGGCCCTCGGCCTCGCGGGCCTCGCGGTAGACGGCGGCCTTCTCCGCGAGCTCCTCGACGCTCTGCTCCAGCAGCGCGGTCAGCACGTTGGTGCCCATTCGCGCGGCCGTGCGCCACGTCGCGGGGTTGCTGGAGCTGGTGAGCCACACGTCGAGCGAGGTCTGGACGGGCCGCGGGTAGGCGGCGACGGACACGGTCGTCCCGGCGCCGTCGGTCCGCTCGAGCGTGCCGCCCGCCCACAGGGTGCGCAGCTGGGTCAGGCGCTCGGCGAGCACCTGCTTGCGCGGCTCGAAGGTCCCGGGCGAGACGACGAAGTCCTGCGGGTGCCAGCCGGAGGCGAGCGAGATGTCGACCCGCCCGCCGGAGAGGTTGTCGACCATCGCCCAGCGCTCGGCGACCTGCAGCGGGTCGTGCAGCGGCAGCACCACGCTGCCCGCGCGGATGCGCAGGCGCCGGGTGGTCGCGGCGATGGCGGCGGCGAGCACGGCCGGGTCCGGGTAGGGCCCGCCGAACGGGTCGTAGTGCCGCTCCGGCATCCACACCGCGTGGAAGCCGTGCTCGTCGGCGAACGCGGCGCAGCGGCGCACCAGGTCGTACGTCGCGGCGGCCGGGTGCTGCGCGTCGGAGGAGAAGAAGAACAGGCTGAATCGAGGCGCCCGCGAACCGTCCCGTGGCGCCGGCGTCGGCGCGGGCGCCGGCGTGCTCGCCCCGGCGGGGCGGGTCTCGCGCAGGCGCCGCTGCAGCTCGACGCGCTGCTGCGGGGTGAGCTGGGCCAGCCGCGCCCGCAGCTGCTCGTTGTCGGCGGAGGTCACCGGCTCACCCGGCGTTCTCGGTCAGGTAGCGGGTGTGCGCGCCGCGGTAGCCGCACAGCAGCCCGAGGCGCCGCTTCGACGACGTGTTCGGCGGGCTGTCGTGGATGATCAGTCCGCTGTGGATGGCCGCGGAGCCGGCCGGCACCTCCATGACGGTCGCCTCGCCGGAGTCGCCGACGAACTCGTGGCCGACCTGCTGGCCCCACTGCGCCGGGATGTGCTCGCGCAGGCCGCCGCGGTGGCTGCCCATCCAGTACCGCAGGGCGCCGTTCTCGATGGTGGCGTCGTCGATGGCGATCCACAGGTGGACCACGTCCATCGGCTCCAGCGGCAGGAACGCGCAGTCCTGGTGCGCCGAGGCGGCCGAGCCGATGCCGGCCGGCTTGTTGAACGTCTCCACGACGTAGAGCTCGGGCTCCCAGCCGGTGACGCGGCGCAGCAGGTCCTTGAAGTCCTCGCGGTTGCCGAACTCCGCGAACCACTCGTCGATCTGGTCCATGAAGTACGCGCTGCGCACCGAGACGCCGTCCTCCTCGATGCGGACGGTCTTGCGCACGATCTCCTCCGGCAGGCGGGGGATCACGTACTTCGCATAGCGGTCGAGATGATGGCGGACCTCGGCGAGCTCGTCCTGCGTCAGGACCTGCCCGGCGAACAGTGCTCCGTCCTCGACGAACCGGCGCGCGGCGTCGTCGAGGTCGGTGTCGCGCCAGTGCTGGATCGTTGTCTCGGTCATGCGCCCTCCGGCTCCCCGTATGGTGAGGTGCATCCCAGTGCCCCGTTGGTGCTCCCCGTGCCACGCAGCATGCGTGTCGCGGCGCCGGTCTCATGCACGGCACGGCGGAACGGCCCGCGTCGGCGCGGGCCGTGGCGTCACCCTATCCAAGGATGTCGCTGCCGTCACGCCCTGGAGCCGCATTACGATCAATGAATCTGCGCTCTTGCAGGCGTCGGTCGTGCCGGGCAAGAATCGGGACGCGGCGCGCGGGGACGCCGGGCCCCGCCGTGTTCGTCATCGACGGACCTCGTTTTGTCATCGGCATCGTTCGGCAACGGCGAGAGGGAGTGGGCTGGATGGGATCGACGGCCGCGCAGCACGAGCTGCGACTGCACGACACGGACGAGGCGGCGCTGCCCGAGTCGTACGAGCGCGACGGCGTGGTGCTGATGCGGGACGTCCTCAGCGCCGAGGAGGTCGCCGAGGTGCGCGGCAACATCGCCCGGTACGCCAAGTGGCTGCTGCCGGCGCTGCCCGAGGACTGGGCCCGCCGCGAGGCCGACGGCACCCTGCGCGGCATGTACTTCCTGGAGCGGGTCGACCCGTTCTTCACGGACTTCGCGGCGCGCGCGGACCTCAAGGACATCGTGGAGCGGGTCACCGGGCGCACGGCGACCTTCGCCTCGATGGAGACGTTCCACAAGCCGGCCCGGGTCGGCAGCCCGTCGCTGGTGCACCAGGACGGCGTGTACTACGTCGGCCGCCCGATCGTCGGCGTCAACCTGTGGCTGGGCCTCGACGACGCGACCGCCGACAACGGCGCGCTCAAGTACTGGATCGGCTCCCACCACGACGGCCTGGTCGAGCACGGCGGCGTCGAGGGCGACGAGTTCTTCCGCGCGATCGCGCCGCACCTCGTCGCGGCGATGCCCGACCCGTTCGTCGCCGAGCTGAGTAGCGGCTCCGGCGCGCTGCACCACGACATGATGGTGCACGGCAGCGACGGCAACGCCTCCGAGCGTCCGCGGCTGGCGATGGCCCTGACGTACACCCTGGAGCCCGCCACGCGATAGCCGGCGGGCCGCGACGCCCCGGGCGCCCGGGGCGTTGCGGACGTCGCGGGCGGTCAGCCCGGGGGCTGGCGCGTCGAGATGAGGGCGATCTCGACGTGGTGCACGTCCGGCGGGGCGGACAGGACGTGCGCGATCTGCGCCGCCACGTCCGCCGGGTCGAGGCCCTGGTGCAGCTGGCCGTGCTCCATGTTGGCCCGCACGTCGGGGTCGCGGATGTAGGCGCCGAGGTTGGTGTGCACGAAGCCGGGCGCGATCACGGTGACGCGGATGCCGGAGCTGTACAGCTCCCGGCGCAGGCTCTCGGTGAGCGCGTGCACGGCGTGCTTCGTCGCGGCGTAGACGCCCTGGGCGGGCTGGGCCACCCGGCGGCCGCCCATCGAGCTGACGTTGACGATCTGCGGCGCCCGGCCGGCCTCGAGGTGCTTGACCGCGGCCTGGGTCACGGCGAGCAGGCCGAGCACGTTGACCTGGACCATGTCCGCCCAGTCGGACGGCTCGCCGTCGCGGACGAGGCCGAGCCGGAACGTGCCCGCGTTGTTGACCAGCGCGTCGAGGCCGCCGAGTCGTTCGGCCGCGGTGTCGACGGCCGCCCCGGCGGCCGGTCCGTCGGTGAGGTCCGCGGCGACGGTGACCGCGTCGAGCTCCTTGGCGATCGCCTCGAGGCGGTCGGCGTCCCGGCCGAGCACCGCGACCCGCCCGCCGTCGGCCGCCACCCGCCGGGCGACGGCGGCACCCAGGCCGGCCGACCCGCCGGTGACGAGCACCCGCCTGCCGTCCAACACACCCATCGCATGCCTCCCGTTTCGCCAGGGTTCGGTGATCATCGACGAGTATAGGTGGAGCGGCGTTCCCGCGAGGGCTGCGCCGATCGTCGGGGGTCAATGCGGCGCGCCGTTGCGCTGCTACAGTCACGTTCCATGGCTGGCACTGGCACGGACATTCGAAGCCTGTCGCATGACGAGGTCACCGGCCGGATTCGCGAGGCCTGGGCCGACCTGCTGGGGCGCGAGGACATCGGCCCCGACGACGACTTCTTCTCCCTCGGCGGTCAGTCGCTGGCGGCGGTGCGCGCGGTGGGCCTGCTCGCCGACCGGCTCGGCGTGGCGCTGCCGCTGCAGTCGGTCTACGAGGCCCCGACGCCCCGCGCGCTCGCGGAACGCGTCTGCGACCCGGCGTACGCCACGCTCTGCGGCCCGGTGCAGGCGGCGGACGGTACGGCGGCGGCGCCCCTGTCCTGGCAGCAGGAGTGGCAGTACCGCATCGAGCAGCTCGTGGCCGGCAGCAACATCTACGTCTCCTTCGTGCGCTTCGACCTGCTCGGCCGCCTCGACGCGGGCGCCTTCGCGGGCGCGCTGCTCGGCCTGGTCCGCCGCCACGACCTGCTGCGCACCGTCTACGAGGACGGCCCGCGCGGCATCACCCAGCACGTGCGCCCGCACGCCGGCGTCGAGCTCGCCGAGCACGACCTGACGGACCTCGCCGACGCGCCGGCCGCGGAGCGCCTGCAGGCCCTGGCCCGCACGTTCAGCCGCCGCGGCTACGACCTCGCGGCCGACCTGGGCCTGCGCGTCATGCTCGCGCACCTGCCCGGCGGCCGCGCCAACGTCATCATCGCGGTCCACCACATCAACTTCGACGGCTGGTCGCGCGACGTTCTCCTGGACGACTTCGCCGCGCTGTACCGCGCCGCGCTCACCGCCGGACCGGACCCGGCCGGCGACGCCCCGCCCGCGGCCTCCCGGATCTCCTACGCCGACTTCGCCCGCTGGCAGCGCGGCCGGTTCGGCGCCACCGAGGTGGCCGGCCACCTGGGGTTCTGGCGGGACGCGGTGCGCGGCGGCACGCCCCGGCCACCGGCGCCGCAGCGGCCGGACGGCGCGGCGGGGAGCCCGGCCGAGCCGACGTTCATGTCGCGGCGGCAGGGCGTGGCGATCGGGCGGGACGACTCGGGGCGCTTCGCCGCGCTCGCGGGAGCGGCCGCCACGACGCCGTTCATCTCCTGCGTCGCCGCGTTCGGGGTGGTGCTCGCGGACTGGCTCGGGTGCGAGCGGCTGCCGGTGGCGACGATCACCGCCAACCGCACCTGGGCGGCGACGAACGACGTCGTCGGCATGTTCTGCACGGTGGTGCCGGTCGTCGTCGACGTGTCCGGCGAGCCGACGTTCCACGAGGTGCTGGCCCGGTGCCGGACGGCCGGGATCACCGCCATGGCGCATCAGGAGTACCCGTTCGAGCACGTCTGCCTGGCCATGGGCGGCGAGGTGATGCGGGAGCTGTCCGAGGGCATGCGCTACGGCATCGCCCTGCACCCGGCGGTCGGCGCCGACCGGCCGCTCGGCGACGAGCTGGTGCTCGTCCAGCGCCGCCCCGAGCTGCTCGGCCAGGACGAGGGCGAGGTCAACCCGTCGACGTTCGACCTGACGCTGGAGCTTCGCGAGTCCGCCGACGGGCTGTCGGGGCACCTCGCGTACCAGACCGACACCGTCGACGCGGCGGCCGCGCGGGCGCTCGCGGACCGGTTCGCCGAGGTGGTACGCCGGGTCGGCGAGGATCCGCACGTCCCGGTCGCGCGGCTGCTGCGCGGCTGAACCGTCCGAAGTGGATGGACAGCGGCCAGCATCGACGCCCTTGACGGTGTAGCGGCCCGTTGCTAGCGTCCGAGATCGATACGTTGCGGGGGGCGGATCGAGCGACGGCGATGTCGTGTGGGCTGCCCCCGGCACGGACCCGGGAGGTCATGATGCCGAGCTCGTTCTCCAGGTTCTTGTCCGAGGAAGAGATGCGCCGCGTGCGCGAGCTCTACCAGCAGTCGCTGCAGGACGCCGACGCCGACCAGTCCGCCTCCGCGGGCGAGGCCTCGGCGACCGCCACACCCACCGAGCCCGAACCGGGGCGATGACCCGTACCCACCCGCAGGCCGGCGCCCCGTCCACGGACGGTGACCCGGCCGCGGACGGCGGTCTGGCCGCGGTCATGGCGGCCGACGCCCGGCTCGCCGACGAGCTCGTCCCGGCCGCCGCGCCGGAGCCCGGGGTGCGCACCACCACCGTGGTCACCGGCGCCACCGGCTTCTTCGGCGCCGCCCTCGTCGACGCGCTGCTGCGCGCGGGGGAGGGCGACGTGCTGTGCCTGGTCCGCGCCCCCGACGACGAGGCGGCCCGGGCCCGGTTGACCGGCGCGCTCGACCGCGCCGGCTACCGCGCGGGGACCGACCGGCTCCGCGCGATCGCCGCCGACATCGCCGAACCCGGCCTCGGCCTCACCGAGGACCGCCGGCGCGAGATCCGGGCCGGCGCCGCCCGGGTGGTCCACGCCGCCGCGAACGTCAACGGCAGCCTGCCCTACGCGTCCCTGCGCGCGAGCACGGTCTTCGGCACCGCCGCGGTCCTGCGCCTCGCCGCCGAGGCGGGCGCCGCGCTCCACCACGTCTCGACCACCGCCGCCGTGCCGGTGCCGGGGGCCGCCTCCGACGCCGGTGCGTTGCCGCTGCCCGGCCTGGCGAACGGCTACGCGCAGAGCAAGTGGGTCGCCGAACGCCTCGTCGACGCCGCCCGGCAGCGCGGGCTGCGCGCGTGGACCTACCGCCTCGGCGCGCTCGCCGGCCATCGCGGCACCGCGTTGAGCAACGAGCGGGACTTCCGCTGGATCTTCGTCCGCGCCTGCCTGGAGCTGCGGGCGGCGCCGCACATCCCCGGCGACCTGTGCTGGGTCCCGGTCGACGTCGCCGCCGACGCGGTCGCCGCCCTCGCGCGCGACGACCTGCGGGCGGCCGACCGGCACACGCTGCAGATCGCGGCGAGCACCGGCGTGCGCTGGGCCGAAGTGTTCTCCTGGCTGCGCCGGGCCGGCCATCGCCTCGACGTCGTCGAGCCCGCGCTCTGGTGGGACCTGCTGCGCGACCGGCTCACGGGGACACCGGACCTCGCGCGGATGGCCGCGTTCGCGCCGTCGCTGCCGTCCGGGGCGCCCCGCCCCGACGACGGCACGTGGGCCGCCCTGGCCCCGTACGGCGTGACCGAGGAGCCATTCGACCGGCACCTGCTGCTGCGGTACGTCGCGACGCCGGCGACGGATGGCCAGGAGCAAGATGGAGAGGAAGGGCCGTGACCGTACAGCTGCCCGTCGTCGTCGACAGCGACGGCCGTGGCGTGCCCGAGTGGCTCGCGGAGCATCGCGAGCGGCTGACCGGGCACCTGCACGAGGCGGGGGCCGTCCTGCTGCGCGGCTTCGGCGTCACCGACACCGACGGGTTCGAGCAGTGCCGCCGCGCGGTGTTCACCGAGCCCGCGCGCTACGTCGAGGGGGCCACGCCGCGCCGGCAGCTCAGCGACAACGTGTTCACCTCCACCGAGTTTCCCGCCGCCGAGGTCATCCCGCTGCACAACGAGAACTCGTACGCCACCTCGTGGCCGGGCCTGCTGCTCTTCGGCTGCCAGCAGGCGCCCGAGACCGGCGGCGCCACCCCGGTCGCCGACGTGCGCCGGGTGCTCGGGCGGCTGCCGGCCTCGCTGGTGCGGACCTTCGAGGACCGTGGCGGCTGGATGCTCCTGCGCAACTTCGGGCCGTGGTTCGGGCTGGGCTGGCAGCGCGCGTTCGGCACCGAGTCACGGGCGGAGGTCGAACGGTACTGCCGCGAGGCCGACGTCGACGCCCAGTGGGTCGGCGACGACGTGCTGCGGACCAGGCAGGTCCGCCCGGTGCTCGCCACTCACCCGCACACGGGGCAGCGGGCCTGGTTCAACCACGTGCGGTTCTGGCACCCGTCGTTCCTGCCGGAGGAGACCCGCGAGCTGATGCAGGAGGAGTTCGGCCCGGACGGCCTGCCGTACGAGACCCGCTACGGCGACGGCACCCCGATCCCCGACGACGTCGCCGCCGAGATCGACGCGGCGTACGAGGCGGAGAAGGCGGCACTGCCCTGGCAGGAGGGCGACGTCCTCGTCGTGGACAACATGCTCGCCGCCCACGGCCGCGAGTCCTTCACCGGCGAGCGCCGGATCGTCGTCGCCATGGGCAACCCGGTCTGACCGGCCTGCCGTGGGGGATGCCGGTGCATCCCCCACGGCAGAGGCTCAGCGGTGCTCAGCGGTGCCCGGTGGTCGCGTCGGCGAGCATGCCGAGCAGCGCCTCCAGCAGGGCGAGCGCTTCCTTCTCCTCGAAGACGTCGGTGCTGTACTCGGCGGCGAGGCGCAGGCCGGAACCGTGGCGGGCGACGAACACGGTGAGCGGCGTCGGGGCCAGCGCGACACCGGTCGGCACGTCATCGGCCTCCGGCACCACGACCTCCACGCCGACCGTATCGCCGGCCGTATCGCCGGCCGCATCGCCGGTCGAGTCGCCGGGACCGTCCGATGTGGATGCCGGGACGCCGTCGATGTCCATCACCAGGGCCACGTCCATCGGCGGGTCCACGGCGTCGGTCGTCTCCAGGACCACGTCGAGCGGCACCTCCTGGTGGGCCACGGCCTGCAGGGCGGCCTCCCGTACCACGGCCAGCACCTCGGTGAAGGGCGCGTCCGGGGCCACCGGGGTCCGCAGCACGAGCGTGGTGGCGAACAGGCCGACGGTGCCGTCGAACTCGGCGTGGGTGCGGTTCGCGGTGAGGATGCCCGTCGCCGGCTCGCTCGTGCCGTACCGCCGCTGCAGCAACACCCCCAGCGCGGCGCAGACCACGACGAGCGGGCTGGTCCGGTGCGCCGTGGCGAGCGACTCCAGGGCCCCGGTGAGCGCCGCCGGGGCGTCGCAGGTCGTGATCGCATGCCGGTAGGTGCGCCGCTCCGGCTCCGGCAGCGGCCACCGCACGGCGTCGCGGGGCGCACCCAGCCGGGACGCCCAGAACGCCTGCTGGGCGGCGAGCTCCCCGGCGGCGTGGCGCGCGGCCTGCCAGGCGCTGAAGTCGCGGTACGTGGCCCCGGGCTCAGTGCCGGAGCCGGTGCCGTTCAGCGAGCGGGTCAGGTCGGCGACGAGGATGCGCAGCGACGTACCGTCGCAGGCGATGTGGTGCAGCACGAGCAGCAGCACCGACTCGGCGTCGGCGAGCCGCAGCCAGACCGCCCGCACCGGCGGCTCGGCGGTGAGGTCGAACGGGGTGCGGTACGCCTGCCAGGCGAGGGCCCGGCCGCGGCGGTGCCGCCCGGCCTCGTCGGTGTCGCGCAGGTCGTGCACCCGCAGCGGTACCACCGCCTCGGGCCGGACCCGCAGGGTGTCCTCCTCGCCGTCGCCGTCGCGGCGGCCCGGGTCCACGACCGTGCGCAGGGCCTCGTGCCGCGCGGCCAGCTCCCGCAGCGCGCCGGCGACCCGCGGCTCGTCCACGTCGCCGGTGAGCCGCAGCGGCAGCACGACGTGGGCCGTGGCCATGCCGGGGGCGACCTGCTCGGCGTGCCACAGCGACCGCTGCTGCAGCGACAGCGGCACGGGCCGGTCGGCGGCCACCGAGACCGGCTCGACCAGCGGGGCCGGCTGCTGTGCCGTGGCGGCCGCGGTGTCCGGCCGCGCGGGGGAGGGGGTCGCGGTCCCGGCGCCGGCCAGCTCGCGCACGGCCGCGGTGACCGCGCCGAAGGTGCGAAGGTCGAACACCGTCCGCAGCGGGATCGGGCGGCCGAACGCCTTGCGCAGCCGGGCCACGAACCGGGTGGCGAGCAGCGAGTGCCCGCCCTCGTCGAAGAAGTCGTCGCCGGGGCCGTTCGGCGCGGCGCCGAGCAGCTCGGCCCAGATCGCGGCGACCTTCGCGGCGATCTCGTCGCCGGGGGCGTCCCGGGTTTCGGTGCCGGCGTCGGGCGCGGCGGCGTCGAACAGCGCGGCCACGGCGGCCCGGTCGACCTTGCCGCTCGCCGCGTGGGGGAGCCGCGGCACCTCGCGGACGAGCGTCGGCACCAGGTACGCCGGCAGCTCGGTCTCCAGGAAGGCGCGCAGGTCACCGGCGCCGGGCCGCGCGACGACGGCCGCGACGAGCCGGGCCGAGCTCGACCCCGGGTGCTGCACGGTGACCGCCGCCGCCGTCACGGCCGGGTGGCGCAGGAGGGCCGCCTCGACGTCGCCGGGCTCGATGCGGTACCCGCGGACCTTCACCTGGTCGTCGAGGCGCCCGTGCACGACCAGCGTGCCGTCCGCGCCGAGCGTGCCCGCGTCGCCGGTGCGGAACACCCGCACGCCGTCCTCGACGCGGAACCGTTCGGCGGTGAGGGCGTCCCGGCCGAGGTAGCCGCGGCCGACCCCGGCGCCGGCGATGTGCACCTCGCCGCGGACACCCGGCGGCAGCACCGCGCCGTGCTCGTCGCGGACCGTGACCGTGGTACCGGTGATCGGCCGCCCGGTGGTGAGCGGCTCGCCCGCCGCCTGGAAGCCGCCGGTTGCCTGCACCGTCGCCTCGGTCGGACCGTAGACGTTGGCCAGCCGGGTCGCGGGCAGGGCGCGGCGGGTGCGCTCCCACAGCTCGGGCCGCACGACCTCGCCGCCGAGCAGCAGCGCCCGCAGCGGGAGCGGGCCGCCGTCCTCGACCTCGCGCAGGGCCTCCTCCCACAGCGACGGCACGCAGTGCAGGCCGCTCCCGGGCCGTTCCCGCAGCGCCGCGACGAGCGCCGCCGGGTCCTCGCGGGTGCCGCGCGGCAGCAGCCACACCGGCTCGCCGCGGGTCAGCGGCGCGTAGGTCTGCAGCACCGAGGCGTCGAACGACGGCGGGGTCAGTGCGGGCAGGGCCGGCACCGTGCCGTCCACGCGGTAGGCGCCGGCGACGAACCGCACGTAGGCGAGGACGTTGCGGTGCTCGACCATCACGCCCTTCGGCCGGCCCGTCGAGCCCGACGTGAACAGCACGTACGCCAGCTCCCCGCCGTCCACCGCCGGAGGCTCCGCGTCGTGCGGGTCGAGGCGGAGGGTCGCGAGGTCGAGCACGGCGCGGGCGCCACTGTCCTGCAGGATCGCCGCGACCCGGGCCTGCGGGTCGTCCGGCCCCACCGGCACGACGGCCGCGCCGGCCGCCATCACGCCGAGCGCCGCGGCGAGGTACTGCGGGCTCGTCCCGCCCCGCACGACGACCGTGCCGCCGGGACCGTCCTCGAGCAGCGTCCGGGCCACCCCGCGCGCCGCGGCGGCCAGGGCACCGAAGGTGAGCACGCCGTCCGGCCCCTCCACCGCCGGCGCCTCCGGCCGCGCCGCGGCGTGCCGGAACACCGCGTCGTGCACGGTGACGGCGTCGTGCGGCACCTCGCCGGGTGCCGGGTCGATGTGTGTCATGGTGCCCCCGTGGTCGAGTCCTCCGGCCCGTCGAGCGGCACGTCCGGGCGGCCGGTGAGGTCCCGGGCGGCGGTGGTGAACGCTGCGGCCAGCCGCGCTGCCGTCGCTGCGGTGAAGAGCTCCGACTTGTACTCCAGTTCGCCGCTCAGCCCGTCGGCGCCGGGCGTGAGCAGCAGGGCGAGGTCGTGCTTGGACGCGGCGACCGGGACCCGGTAGCGCTCGCAGCGCAGCCCCGGCAGCGGCGGGAACGCGGTCGGGGCGTTGCCGTGCAGCACCATCACGTTGCTGACGGCCGACTCGCCCCGGCCCGTGGCCGCGGCGGTGACGATGTCGGCGTAGGGCAGCGCCGCGTGGGCCAGGGCCTCGCCGAGCGAACGTCCGGCCGTGGCGACCAGGTCGCGGAAGGTGGCACCGGGGCGCAGCCGCACCCGCACCGGTACCGTGTTGAGGAAACAGCCCACGAGGGACTGGGTCGCGGCGTCGTCCCGCCCCGCGACCGGGGTGGTGACCACGAGGTCCCGGGCGCCGGACAGCCGCGCGAGGCAGACCAGGAACACGGCGGTGGCCCCGGCGAACAGCGTCGTGCCGGCCGAGCGGCACACCGCCCGCAGCCCGGCCGTGTCCGCGGCGTCGAGGGTGAACGGCACGGAGCCGCCCGCGTAGCCGCTCGCCGGTGTCCGCGAGTCCGCCGGGAGCGTCACGCGGGACGGTGCGCCGTCGAGGTACCCGCGCCAGAACGCGACGAGCCGGTCCCTGTCCGCACCGGACGGTCCGGCCGCGGCCCGCACGGTGGCCAGGTAGCCGGGGCGCACCGGCGGCAGCGGCGGCTCGGTGCCGGCGGCGAGGGCGGTGTACGCGACGGCGAAGTCCGTCAGCACGACGCCGAGCGACCAGCCGTCGGAGACGATGTGGTGGAACGTGATGACCAGGATGTGGTCGTCCGGCGCGACGCGGACCAGCCGGGCCCGCCACACCGGCCCGGCGGTGAGGTCGAACGGGGCCCGCACCGACGCCAGCACCGCGGTCTCGGGGTCACCGGCCGCGTCGACGACGTCGAGCGCCACCTCGGCCCGCGGCGCGACGCGCTGCACCGGCATCCCCTCGTCGTCCTCGTCGAGGCGCAGCCGCAGCGCGTCGTGGCGCTGCTGGACCACCTCCAGGGTCCGGCGCAGGACACCGAGGTCGAGCGGGCCGCGCAGGCGCAGCGCGGCCGGGTTGTGGTACGCGGTCGTGTCCGGGTTCAGCTGCTCGAACAGCCAGATCCCGAACTGGGCGGCCGTGAGCGGCGCCGGCCGGATCCGATCGAGCAGTGCGCGCCGCTGCTGCGGGTCGAGCCGCGCGAGCCGGTCCCGCAGGTCGTCGGCCGCCGTCACCGGGCTCCCGCCGGTGTGCCGTGCGGGGCGAGCGCGTCGCGCAGCGGCCCGTGCATCGAGGCCGCGAGGTCGGCGTCGCCGCGGTCGTCGATCGCCGTGACGCCCTGCAGCGGGGTGACCGACACGTACCCGGCGGCGACCAGGCCGGCGTCGGTCTCCGGGTCCAGCGGCAGCGTGCCCGGCTGCTCCGCCAGCTCGACGTGGTCCTCGCCGGCCATGCCGACCGACAGCCGGGTCGGGCCGAACGCGGCGAGCCGCCCCCAGCGCACGCCCCGCACCGCGGCGGCCGGGATGTCGGGCACGTTGACGTTGAGCACCGTGCGGGCCCGGGCCGAGGCGAGCGCGTCGATGGCGACCCCGGCGGCGAGGCCGGCGGTGTCCCAGTGGACGGGGTCGGCCGCGGCGAGGCTCACCGCGAGCCCGGACATGCCCATCGTCGCGGCGGTCAGGGCGGCGCCGACGGTCCCGGAGTGCAGGACGCCCCGGCCGGTGTTGGCGCCCGCGTTCACGCCGGAGAGCACCATCGACGGCCGCGGCCCGAACACCCCGGACCGGGCCAGCAGCACGGCCAGGGCGGGGCTGCCGTCGACGCCGAACGCCTCCACACCCTCGAGACCGGCACCATCGAGACCGGCACCCCCGAGGCGGCAGCGGCGCACCGGTACGCCCCGGGCGAGGTCGAACACGAGCGACGCGCTCGCGCCGCTGTGGTCGCTCAGCGGCGCGGCGACGACGACCTCGTGGCCCCGCCGGACGGCCGCCGCTGCGAGGACCGCGAGGCCCGGCGCGGCGACGCCGTCGTCGTTGGTGACCAGGATCCGCATGCGCCTCAGTGCCGTTCGACGACGAGCGCGGCGAACGTCTCCAGGTCCGGCGCGTCGAAGAAGTCGGTGAGCGACACCTTCACGCCGAAGCGCTCCTCGACCATGCCCACGATCTGGATCGCGCCCAGTGAGCTGCCGCCGACGTCGAAGAAGTCGCTCTTCGGCGTCCACTCGCGGGAGCCCAGGACCCGTCCGACGATCTCGTAGACCCCGGCCTCGACGTCGCTCATCGCGCTCCTCCCGTCGCGGCACCGCGCCGCAGCTTCCCGGCGCTGGTGCGCCCGACATCGTCGACGAACTCGTACGACAGCGGCACCTTCGCCAGTGAGAGGTGCTCGCGGCAGTAGGCGTCGAGGTCCCACCGATCCGGCGGCGACTGCGGGTCGGCCGCGGCGACCAGCGCGTGCACGGCCTCGCCGAGGTACTCGTGCGGCTTGCCCACGACGACCGTGTCGCGGACCGCGGGATGGCCGAGCAGCACCGCCTCGATCTCCGACGGGTACACGTTGGCGCCGCCGACGTTGAGCACGTCGCTGGTGCGCCCGACGAGGAACAGGTAGCCCTCCTGGTCGATGCGCCCCGCGTCGCCGAGCGTGAGGAAGTCGCCGTGGGAGCGCAGCGGCGGCCCGTCGCCGAGGTACTCCGGCTGCCCGGTCGTGGCCGAGCGCAGGTACAGCTCGCCGACCTCGTTCGTCTCCGCCGGCGTGCCGTCGGGGCGCAGGACCAGCACCTCGCAGTCGGTGGGGCGCCCGACGCTGCCGGGGTGCTCCAGCCACTCGTCGCCGCGGATGGTGACCAGGCCCAGCCGCTCGACGCTGGAGTAGTCCTCGAACACGACCTTCGGCGCCACCAGCTCCAGCCAGCGGCGCTTCACCTCGACCAGGCACGGCCCCGCGCCCTGGTGCACCGCCTCGATGCTGGTGAGGTCGGCCTCGGCTAACGCGGGCACCTCCAGCAGCATCCGCATCTGGGTCGGCACGATCCGGAAGCAGTTGACCCGGAACTCCTCGACCAGCCCGGCGAACAGCGTCGGCACGAACCGCTCCAGCAGCACGATCGTGTGGTCGAGCACGAGGCCGTGGTGCAGCCCGGTGAACCCGGCGTGGTACATCGGCAGCGTCACCAGCTGGGCCTGGCCGAAGCGCAGCCCGGTCTCGCGGTCCGCGTCGGACAGCAGCCGCTCCGGGTCGTAGACCCACGGGCGGCGGCGGATGACGATGCGGGGCAGGCCGGTGCTGCCGCCGCTGGCCGACGCCGACCGCGGGACCCCGGCCGCCTCGACCGGGCCGTCGCCGAGCCCGTCGTCGTCGCGCCACCAGCCGCCCGCGACGGTGCCGGTCTCCTCGCCGCTCCACTCGCGGCCGCCGATCAGCAGGCCGCCGGCGAGCTTGGCCCGCAGCGCGGCGCGCTCGGTCTCGGTGGCCTCGTGGTTGAGCGGCACGACGAGCGCACCGGCCTTCCACGCGGCGAGGGTGGCGATGACGTGGTCCAGGCCGCTGGGCAGCGCGATGCCGACCGGGCCGGCCGGGCTCGCCCCGGCGGCGCGGGCCCGCTCGATCAGGCCGCGGGCCGCGACGTTGGTGACACGCTCCAACTGCTCCCAGGTGAGCGTCTGGCGGGTGCCGTCGGGCGCGACCGACACGATCGCCAGGGTCTCCGGGTGCTCGGCGGCGAGCGCGCCGATGCGTTCCCCGATCGTGATCCGGTCAGGTGCGAAGGTCATGTGGGTCCCCGTGTGGTGTTCGTCGGGCAGGCCGCGAATGGAAGAATGCTATCGGCAAGAGCAAATATGGTCGAGTGATCGCCGGCAATGCCCGGCGGACCGGCGGAAGGGGCGGGGGATGCGGTACCGCAGGTTCGGGCGCACAGGGGTGGAGCTGAGCACCCTGACGCTCGGCGCGATGAACTTCGGCGCGTCCGGGAACCCGGACCACGACGACAGCGTGCGGATCATCCACGCGGCCCTCGGCGCGGGCGTGAACGCGATCGACACCGCCGACGTGTACTCCGCCGGCGAGTCCGAGGAGATCGTCGGCCGGGCCCTGGCCGGTGGCCGCCGCGACGACGTGTTCCTCGCGACGAAGTTCCACGGGCAGATGCCCGGCGGGCGCAACCACGCGGGCAGCTCCCGCCGCTGGATCGTGCGGGCCGCCGAGGACAGCCTGCGCCGTCTCGGGACCGACCACATCGACCTGTACCAGGCGCACCGGCCCGACCCGCACACCGACATCGACGAGACCCTCGGCGCGCTGAGCGACCTGGTCGCCGCCGGCAAGGTCCGCTACGTCGGCACCTCCACCTTCGGGGCCGGCGAGCTCGTCGAGGCGCAGTGGGTGGCCCGCACCCGTGGCCGGGAGCGGCCGGTGTGCGAGCAGCCGCCGTACTCGATGCTGGTCCGCGGCGTCGAACGGGAGGTCCTGCCGCTGGCGGAGCGCTACGGCCTGGCGGTCCTGCCGTGGAGCCCGATCGCCGGAGGCTGGCTGTCCGGCCGCAAGCACCGCGACGCCGGGCCGGTGTCGATGCGGGCCGCGCGCTCCCCGCACCGCTACGACCCGCGGCACCCCGCCAACGCCGCGAAGCTGGTCGCCGCGGAGCGCCTCGGTGACCTCGCCGCCGAGGCCGGCCTGTCGCTGGTGCACCTGGCCGTCGCGTTCGTCCTGCGGCACCCGGCGGTCACCTCGGCGATCGTCGGCCCGCGCACCATGGAGCACCTGGAGTCCCAGCTCGGCGCCGCCGACGTCGACCTGCCGGACGACCTGCTGGACCGCATCGACGAGATCGTCCCGCCGGGCACCGACGTCAACCCCGCCGACGCCGGCCACCGCCCGCCGTCGCTGACCGACCCGGCCGCCCGGCGCCGCGCGGGCTGAGGCCGCCGCGGGGTGCGCCATCCGCGGCCGGTCGCCGACGCGACGACCGGCAGGGCGCGCCACTGGCCGAGGTCGGCCGGGTCAGCGGGCGGTTCCGCGCACACCACGTAGTGCTGCGGCGCCATCGCCGTCCGGCGGCCCGGCAGGGCGGCCATGCAGGCGGCGTGCAGGCTTTGCGGCGTCACCGTCGCCGGGTCGGCCGGTGCCACCCACGCGGTGAGCCGGTCGCCGTCCTCGATGCTCACCGCGGCCGATGCTCCGGTCGCGTCCGTGACGAGCCGGAGGCAGTCGCGCAGGTCGACCAGGCTGTGGTCCACGACGCGCTCGTCGCCCGACGCCGGGCGGGACGCGGGCGCACCGGTCTGCGCCATGAGTTCCTCGACCTTCAGGTCGCCGGTCGCGAGCCGGACCATGGCGTGCTCCATGCCGCGCAGCAGCGCCTCGGTGCCGGCGGGGGAGATGACCGCGGTGTCGGTCCGCAGCCACAGGTGCAGCCGGTCGTCGACGCGCGCGTCGAGGTAGAGCTTGTAGTTCTCCACCTCCAGCTTCGACAGCCACCCGAACGTGGTCGCGTCCGCGTACTTGGCCACGGCCTCGGCGAACGCCTCGTCGCTCACCGGGGACATGTCCGCGTCGCTGTGGTGGACGTTCAGGGTCGTGGTGAGGTCGAGGGCCACGCCGCGCTGCGTGCCGACGGTCTCCACGAGACGCTCCAGCTCCAGCGTCGGGTACTGGCCGAAGGAGTACGACTCCAGCAGGCCGCGGGACGCGGCGCGCACCGTCGCCGCGACGCTGTCCGGGTCCACCGGCACCGTCGTCGCGGTGAACTGGGCGAGCTGCCCGACGTAGCGCATCGCCGCCTCCGTGTGGCGGTTCCCGGCGATGATGAGCATCAGCGGCGCGCCGGTGCGGCCCCGCTCCCCGACGAAGATCGCGAACAGGCCGAGCAGGACCGCGGTGGCCGGCACGCGCAGCCGGCGCGCGGCCTTGCGGATGGCGATGCCGCCCAGGGGCGAGTCGAGCTCGCCGATCCAGTACCGCGGCGACTCCGGCGCGCGGGACGCGGCGGGGAACAGCGTCTGCTGGGCCGCGCGCAGCTGCGCCTCGAGGTGCCCGAGGGTCCGTTCGCGCAGCTGCGCACCCTCCGGCGAGCCCTCGAACCGGGCCCGGTCCAGCGGCTGCTCGCCGTCGGGGGGCGCGCTGAGCGCATCGCCGGCCAGCAGCGCGGTGAGCTGGTCGCCGAGCAGCGCCGCGGCCCACTGGTCGACCGCGGCGTGGCCGACCGTGACCACCAGGTGCCGGGGCTCGTCGTCGTCGCACAGCAGCGAGACGCGCAGCGGCCACTCGTGGTCGGCGAAGCGCACCGCCGCGCAGAAGTCCTCCACCGCGCCCGGGCCGACCCCGTCGACGAGGCCGATCTCGACCGTCCCCGACGGCAGGACGGTCTGCACCGGCTCGCCGTCCGGGCCCGGGTGGAAGCGCGTGCGCAGCACCTCGTTGCGCTCCACGAGGGTCCGTACCGCCGCGCCGACCGCCTCGGTGGACGCGCCGGCCGGCACGTCCGCGCGGATGTGGAAGTTGAGGTGGGTGTCCTGGCCGCGCAGCGACTCGACCACGTCGTACATGAACCGCTGCGCCCACGTCAGGGGTGCCTCACCGCCCCGCCCGCCCTCGAAGCGGACGGAGACCGTCGTGTCCGGTGTCGTCATCGTGCCCTCCCCGTCTGGTATCACTGCTGCCTACCGGTACACCGATGCCTGGAGCTCGAACAGCTCCGCGTAGAGCCCGCCGCGGCGCATCAGCTCGTCGTGGCTGCCCTGCTCGACCACGCCGCCGCTGTCGAGCACGACGATGAGGTCGGCCATGCGCACCGTGGAGAACCGGTGCGACACCAGGACGCAGACCCCGCCGTTGACCGCCGCGGCCTGCTTGGCCGACTCCGCGTAGCGCTCGAACAGCGCGTGCTCGGCCTGCGGGTCGAGGGCGGAGGCGGGCTCGTCGAGCAGGAGCAGCAGCGGCGCCTCGCGCATCATGGCCCGGCCGAGGGCCAGGCGCTGCCACTGCCCGCCGGACAGCTCCGCGCCGTCGGCGTAGGACTTGCCGAGCTGGGTGGCCAGCCCGTCGGGCAGGCCGTCGACGACGCCGGTCGCGTCGGCGCGGTGCAGCGCCCGGCGGACCGCCTCCTCGTCGTCGCTGCGCGGCAGGTCCCCGAGCCCGACCACCTGCCCGGCGGCGAGCTCGAAGCGCACGTGGTCCTGGAAGTTCGCCGCGATCCGCGACAGCCACGCCTGCGGGTCGATGCGGGACAGGTCCGCGCCGTCGACGGTGATCGCGCCGCCGGAGGGACGGTAGAACCGGCACAGCAGCTTCGTCAGCGTCGACTTCCCGGCGCCGTTGTCGCCGACGATCGCGACGGTCGTCCCGGGGGCGATGCGCAGGTTCACGTGGCTGAGCGCGTCGCGGTCGCTGCCGGGGTACCGGAAGGACACCTCGTCGAACACGATGCCCTGCTCCAGGCGGTCCGGGGCGGGCAGGTCCGCCGGCGGCGGCTGGAGCTTCGCGACCCGCTCGTGCAGCCACGACACCCACTGCACGGTGCGCGAGTGGCGCTGGAGGTCCTGCGCGAGCTTCAGCGCGTTCGCCGTCTGCGCGCTGGTCTGCACCGCGAGCGCGACGGCCATGATGACGTCGCCCGTGCTGCGCCGCCCGGCGATCGCCTCGCGCACGACGAGGACGACCGCGCCGACGTACCCCGCGGCGAACACCAGCTGCCCGAGGATGCGCAGCACCATGCCGGTCGTCTCGGCCTTGCGCAGCCGGGCGTGGATGTCGCGGCGCAGCCCCGCCCGCCGCGAGCGCAGCTCGTCCTGCAGGCCGAAGATCCGGATCTCCTTGGCCGCCGCGGGCCGCACGGCCAGCTCCAGCAGGTGCGTGCTGAGCCGCTCCTGCTCGGCGGCGGCGAGCTCGGCGCGCTGGCGGCGCTGCTCGGCCATCCGCCCGGCGATCACCGGGGGGATCGCGGCCAGGGGGAGCAGCAGCAGGAACGGCTGCAGGTAGGCCAGCAGGACCGCGGTCAGCACGATCTGCACGGCCAGCGCGATGGCGGTGAGCACGGCCTGCACCGCCTCGCCGATCGAGCCGCTCTCCTTGCGCAGCAGCTCCATCCGGTCGGCGAAGTCGGACAGCTCGTGCTGCTCGATGCCGGGCGTGCCGAGGGCGAGCTGCCCGAGCTCGGACTCGACGCGGATCGCGTGCAGGTCGCACAGCTCGAAGAAGAAGATGTGCGCGAAGTGCTCCATCGTCAGGTGGGCCAGGGCGATGAACGCGAACACCACCGACGCGCCGACCGCCCAGGCGACCCGGTGGTCGATCGAGGCGTCGATCATCTGCTTCAGGGTGAGCGCGATGAGCGGCCCGCTCACCGCGCCGAGGATCATGAGGACCAGCGACACGGCGAGCCGGGACGGGCTGGCCTGCCGCGCGGAGGACAGGATCGCGGCGATGTTGCGGGCGAACTCGGTCATCGGGTTGCCTCCTCGACGTCGGCCGCGTCGTCGGTGAACCGGGCCGCTTGCAGGTGGAACAGCTCGGCGTACCGGCCGCCGGCGTCGACGAGCTCCTGGTGGCTGCCGGACTCCACGACCCGCCCGTCGTCGAGCACGACGATCCGGTCGGCGCGCCGGACGGTGGAGAACCGGTGCGAGATCACGATCGTGGTGAGGCCGCGCGTCAGCTCCAGGAACCGATCGAAGAACTCGACCTCGGCCCGCACGTCCAGGTTCGACGTCGGCTCGTCCAGCACCAGCAGCCGGGCGCCCCGGTCGACGGCCATGAACGCCCGCGCGATGGCGATGCGCTGCCACTGCCCGCCGGACAGGTCGGTGCCGCCCTCGTACTGCCGGGACAGGATCGTGTCGAGCCCGTCGGGCAGCCCCCGGACGATGTCCGCGGCCCCCGCCCGCTCCAGCGCCGACTCGATCCGGGCCGTGTCGCCGCGCAGGCCGGTCGCGCCGAACCCGACGTTGTCGCGCACCGGCAGCTCGAACTGCACGAAGTCCTGGAACACCGCGGCGATCTGGCGCTGCCAGCGCTCCGCCGGGAAGTCCCGCAGGTCGATGCCGTCGACGGTGATCTGCCCCTGCCGCGGCTCGTAGAACCGCGACAGCAGCTTCACCAGCGTCGACTTCCCGGCGCCGTTGAGCCCGACCACGGCGAGCGACTGCCCGGCCGGCACGTCCAGGTCGAGCCCCTTGAGCACCGGCGGGCCGTCGCCGTAGCCGAACGTGACGCCCTCGAAGCGAATCCCGGCCCGGGGCAGGCCCGCCGGGTCCCGGTCCGCGGTCGTGGCACCGGCCCGCGCGGCGACCGTGTCCTCGAAGCGCTGCAACGCCTGGGAGGTGACGGTGCCGTACTCGGTCTGCACGTCGGAGTCGGCGATGAACCCGCCGATCTGCAGCGAGGACAGCGCGGCCTGCGCGACGAGCGCGGCACTGCCGATGACGAGCACCTGGCCGGCCGCGGCGTTCGCGGTCATCGCCAGCGCCCCCGCGGTCGCCGCGAAGGCGACGAGGGTGTACAGCACGTAGGGCCCGTAGAAGATCCGCCGCCGGACGGCCCAGGTCGGGTACACCGACTCCAGCGCCGTCGTGGTGAACCGCTCCCGCAGCCACGGCAGCAGGCCGAAGACCCGCACCTCCTTGGCGGCGCGCGGCTCGAGCAGCAGGTCGCGGAAGTACCAGCGCTTGCGCCGCTCGGCGTCGACGGTCCGCCACGACTTCACGAACACCGACAGCCCCAGCCGGTACCCGAACCGGATCGTCAGCCCCGCCAGGACCAGCAGCGCACCGGCCCACCAGCTGAAGATCCACCCGACGACCGCGCCGGCGAGGATCGTCTGCAGGTAGCGCGAGACGAGCGCGATCACGCCGGTGCAGGCGGCCCCCGGGGTCCACACGGTGACCTTGAGCATCTCCACACCGTTGGCGGCGGACTCGATGACCTCCTGGTCCTCCAGGACGCCGAGGTCGTGCGTAGCGAACGAGGCGGCCATGACCCGGTCCGAGGCGATGTCGTCGATCCTGCGGCGGATCAGCTCACCGGCCCACGCCTGCACCGGCAGCAGCGCCTGCTGGACGAAGAACACCACCGCCGCGGCGACGAGCACGTTGCGCAGCTCGCGCCACTGCGGCGTCCCGATCCCGGCCCGCACGGTCTCCGGCACCCGCTGGATCACCGCACCGGTCAGCACCACGAACGCGACCGGCAGCGCGCCGGCGACGACCTGCATGAGCAGCGCGGCACCGACCGCGGCGGCGCCGCCGGTCGGCACCAGCCGGATGATCCGCCACCGGTCCCGGACGCGGCCGCGGAAATCCTCGAACAGCTCACCGGGCAGCGCCGCGGTCATGCGTCACACCCCGTAGGCATTGCCGGCCGTGAACGTCTCGCGCATCGCGCACGCATGGCACCTCCCCCTGAACACGCGGTATCGCGGCCCGCCGGGAGAGCGCTCCCCGCGGTGCGGTGATCCAACCTATCAATCCGGATCGGCCTATGTGTGTCCGTGACCCCCGCAGCGATCGACATCATTGCGAAACATCGGGGGCTGGAACAACTGTTCGACGGGCGACCGGCGGCCGGTGAGCGCGAGGGCGCCCGCGATAGGGTCCTGCGGTGATTGATCAGGATGGGTACTTCGGGGAAAAGGTCGCGGCCAGGTACGACGAGTCGTCGGCGGACATGGCCGACCCGGCGGTGGTCGAGCCGATCGTCGACACGCTCGCCGAGCTGGCCGACGGCGGCCGCGCGCTGGAGCTGGGCATCGGCACGGGCCGCATCGCGCTGCCGCTGACGGCCCGCGGCGTCGCCGTGCACGGCATCGACCTGTCGCGGGCCATGGTCGCCCGGCTGCGCGAGAAGCCCGGTGGTGACGCGGTCGGGGTGACGATCGGGGACTTCGCCACGACGCGGGTGGACGGCGCCTTCTCCGTGGCCTACCTGGTCTTCAACACGATCATGAACCTGACGACGCAGGCGGCGCAGGTGGCCTGCTTCCGCAACGTCGCGGCGCACCTGCAGCCCGGCGGCCGGTTCGTCATCGAGGTCATGATGCCGGACCTGCGCCGGCTCCCGCCCGGGCAGGACGCCGTGCCGTTCCACGTGAGCGAGACGCGGTGGGCCTACGACCTGTACGACGTCGCGACGCAGTCCATGAGCTCGAACTATGTCGAGGTCGTCAACGGCCGCGGCGGCTTCCGCTCGATCCCGTTCCGCTACGTCTGGCCCGCCGAGCTGGACCTGATGGCCCAGATGGCCGGCCTGCACCTGCGCGAGCGGTGGGCGAACTGGCACCGCGAGCCGTTCACGAGCGAGAGCGCCCAGCACGTCTCCGTCTGGGAGAAGCCCGTGCTGCCGGATTAGACGACCGGCCTCGGGGAAGTGCTCCGGCTGCGCTACGACATTGCCAGGCGATTGCCGGGAGATCCCGTCCGAGGTGGTTCATGAGGAAGCGCACCGCCGTCGCGGGGACGTCGCTCGCCGTCGTGGCCGCGCTCGTCCTCGTGGGGCGGCTGCACCACTCGCACGGGGAGCCGGGGCCCGGTGGTTCCCCCCGGCCGAGCGATGCGGCGGTCCGGCCCGGCTTCCACGTGCGCGACGGGCGCCTCTACGACGCCAACAACCACGAGTTCGTCATGCGCGGCGTGGGCGAGAACCACGCCGTGTTCCCGGAGAAGACGGCTCAGGTGTTCAGTGACGTCAAGGCGATGGGCGCCAACACCGTCCGGGTCGAGCTGTCCACCGGCGTGGTCGCGAAGCGCAACGACGCGGCCGATGTCGCGCACGTGATCGCCCTGTGCCGGCAGAACCGCCTCATCTGCGTCCTGGTGGTGAACGACACCACGGGCTGGGGCTACCGGCCGGAGGCCATTCCGCAGGCACGGGCGGTGGACTACTGGATCGGCATTCGCAAGGCGCTCATCGGCCAGGAGCGCTACGCCGTCGTCGACGTCGCGAACGAACCGTACGTCCTGGACAACGTCCGCACCTGGCCCGGCGACACCACGGACTCGATCCGCCGCCTGCGCCGGGCGGGCATCCAGCAGACGCTGCTGGTCGACGCGCCCGACTGGGGCCAGGACCTGTCGTTCACCATGCGCGACCACGCCGCCGAGGTCTTCGCCGCCGACCCGCGGCACAACACCGTCTTCTCGATCCACATCTACGGCGCCTTCGGCCGGGCCACGAACATCCACGACTACGCCGGGCGGTACCTGAAGGCGAAGCTCCCCATCGCGGTGACCGAGTTCGCGTACACCCACCACGACGGCGACGTCGACGAGGACGCGGTCATGGCCGAGGCGCAGGCGCACGGCATCGGCTATCTCGCGTGGTCCTGGAGCGGCAACAGCGGGGACGTGAGCAACCTCGACATGGTGAACCGGTTCGACGCCAAGTCGATGACCTGGTGGGGCCGGCGGGTGTTCGACGGCCCGAACGGCATCCGGCAGACCTCTCGCGAGGCGACCGTCTACACGCCGTAGTGCGGGCCGCCGTGCTGTGAATAGCGGTCTTGCCGGCCGCCGCGACCGGCCGCGAAATATGCCGGACCCGTCCGGGAGGAATGCGGCCGCGCGCATATCGCCGGGTCCGGACGATAACGGGACCCGGAGGTCGTCGCCGGGGCCGCTGCGGACCTCCAAATATGGAAGATCGCCAATTGCTGGCGCCGGCCAAGATCGCCGATGCTGTGACCGCTCACGGTGGCGCTGACCTGCTCGTTCCGGTGATCTTAATCCGGGTACGCCAATAGGGCCCAGGTGCCATCGGCTTCGATTGGGCTGACCGGCAGCCACCTTATCAGTTGCAAATCGCCGCCGACAGTCAATGGGTCGCCATCCGTCACTTGACGCGAAACTCCCGCCCCCGGCGGAGCCCGGATGACCTTAAGTGGACCGTTAGTGCAGGTCAATGCCGCCTTTAGCGAATCCGCGCGGCTTCAAGATCGTCGGTTTTACCGGGCGGAGCAATCTCATTACGTCCCTGTTCACCCGTTCCGCGTTTCGCCGATACACCACCGTGACGCAGCATCGATGCGTTCGCGAGACCTGAGCACGCTGCCGTGACAATGGCGTGCCAGAACCACGGAGGTGCGAGCTGATTAGTGCGATACCAATTCCATCGGACGCGTGGTGGCCAGGTGATCTGGCGCTTGGTTGGCGCCAACAACCGGATTCTCGGCGTTTCGCCGGTGAGTTTTGCCGGTGTGCAGGCGGCGGCCGAGGCCGCGCAGCACGTCCGCAGCCGCGCCGCCGCCGGCACCGTCGCGGTGGCTCGCGATGTGACTCGCCGATGGCGTTGGTCGATCACTGACGCCGAGCTCGGTGTGCTGGCCGTAGCCGCCCATGGCTACGAGCTGCGGACCACCTGCGAGGCCGCCACCCGGCGGTTCATGGACAGCGCCACGTCGGCCGTCATCGACGAGACCCTCGGTCGCCGGGGGCGGTTCTGGCGCCCGACCACCGGCTGACCACACGACCGACATCCGCCAATCCCACGCGACGGCGCTCGCCGCCGCGTGTCCGCATGACCTTTTCCGGGCGGCAGCCGGGAATCGGCGACGCCACGTTCGACAGAGACAGCGCAGGGGGAGGGGACCGATGAGCCAGCAATCGACGACGGCCGAGGAGCAGCTGCGCCCGCGCGCCGTGCGTGCCTCGTCGGCCCTCTCCGACCGGGTGTTCCGCGGCGGCTCCCGCCTCACCGGCTTCCTCGTCTTCGGCGTCATGGCCGCGATCGGGCTGTTCCTGGCGCTGCGGGCGGCCGAGGCGCTGCGGGCGGCCGGCCTCGGGTTCCTCACCACCGCCAAGTGGCAGCCCGACGTCCGGCAGTTCGGCATCGCCGCGGTGCTCACCGGAACCGTCCTCATCGCGCTCGTCGCCGTGTGCGTCTCCGTGCCGCTGGCGATCGGCACCGCGCTGTTCATCTCCGAGGTGGCGCCGCGATGGCTCAAGCCGTGGCTGGTCTCCCTCGTCGACCTCATGGCGGCGTTGCCCAGCGTGGTGTACGGCCTGTGGGGCCTGCTGTTCTTCAACGGCGCCGTCGTCGGCGTGGCGCGGTGGCTCGCGACCTGGTTCGGCTGGATCCCGATCCTGCACGTCGACGGGGCGGACCCGACCGACCCGCTGGGCTCGGCCAGCGTCTACACCGCCAGCGCGTTCGTCGCCGGACTGACGGTTTCGCTGATGGTCGCGCCCATCCAGTGCTCGGTGATGCGCGAGGCGTTCAGCCAGGCCCCGGCCGGCGAGCGCGAGGGCGCGTACGCGCTCGGCGCCACCCGCTGGGGCATGATCAGCTCGGTCGTGCTGCCCTTCGGCCGCGGTGGCATCATCGGCGGCACGATGCTCGGCCTGGGCCGGGCCCTGGGCGAGACGATCGCGGTCTACATGGTGATCTCCCAGGTCTTCGACGTGCAGATCCACATCCTGCAGGTCGGCACGAACTCGGTCTCCAGCCTCATCGCGCTGCGGTACGGCGACGCGTCGGGCTTCGGCCTGTCCGCGCTGATGGCGGCGGGCCTGGCGCTGTTCCTCATCACGCTGGTCGTGAACTTCGCGGCCTCGACGATCGTCGCGCGGTCCCGCTCCGGCGCGCAGAGCGAGGCCTGAGATGACGGTCGACTCGATGGGCCACCCCGGCGAGCGCGAGCGCGCCGCCGACGCGGAGCTGGACACTGCGACCTCGTGGCAGCCGGTCGCCGGGCGGGCGGACACCCAGGTCGACATGTGGGAGCCCACCGTGCAGGACCCGCCGGCCGGGGCGCAGACCGTCCTGCCGCGCGACCTCGGGCCCGTGCCGGTGCGCCGTGCGCTGCACGCGATCCGGGCCGACGACGCGTACAACCTGCTCGGATCGCTGTGCACCGGCGTGTGCGTGGCGGTCCTGCTGTTCGCCTGGCTCGCCCCGTTCAGCGGCTTCGCCGGCTTCGTGATCGTGGCGTACGCGGTGTTCATCGCCGCCTACGCGGTGCTGTCCCGGCTCGCCGGCGGCGGCCCGGAGGCGCTGGACCGGGTCTGGACGGTGATCCTCGGCAGCGCCGGCCTGGTCCTGCTGATCGGCCTGCTGGACGTCGTCGGCTTCACGCTCTGGAAGGGCCTACCGGCGCTGTGGCACCTGAACTTCTTCACCGAGGACCTGGCCGGCACCGGCCCGCGCGACTCGCTCGACCGCGGCGGCGTGCTGCACGCCGTCGTCGGCACCCTCGAGATGATCTCGATCGCGCTGCTGATCACCATCCCGCTCGGGCTGGCCTGCGCCGTCTACCTCACCGAGATCGGCGGTCGCGGCGCCCGCCTGGTGCGCACGATCGTCGAGGCGATGACCGCGCTGCCCTCGATCGTGGCCGGGCTGTTCATCTACGCGACGCTCATCCTGATCGCGGGCTTCCCGTCGTCGGGCTTCGCCGCCGCCTGCGCGATCAGCGTGATGATGCTGCCGATCATCATCCGGGCGGCCGACGTGGTGCTGCGGCTGGTGCCGGGCAACCTGCGCGAGGCGTCGGAGGCGCTGGGCGCGCCGCGCTGGCGCACGGTGTGGTATGTCGTGCTGCCGACCGCGCGCTCCGGCCTGCTCACCAGCATCATCCTCGGTACCGCGCGCGGCATCGGCGAGACGAGCCCGGTCCTGCTCACGGCGGGCTACACGGTGTATCTCAACGCCGACCCGTTCAGCGGCCCGCAGGTGTCGCTGCCGCTGCTCACCTTCCAGCTCGTCCGGTCCGGCGAGCCGCTCTACCAGCAGCGCGGCTTCGGCGCCGCGGCCCTGCTCATGGTGATCGTGGTGACCCTCTTCGCGCTGGCCCGGGCCTTCGCCGGCCGCCCGCCCGGCCGGGTCGGCACCCTGCAGGCCCGGCGCAACACCCGCCGCTCGGCCGAGGACCTCGAGCGCATGCGGCGCCAGGAAGCGGCGCGCCATCAGCTGACGGCCCACGACGACCACGAGTCGTACCCGAGCGACCCTGGAGACGCCTCATGAACCGCAGCGACGCCGCCCGCCGGGCTCGATCGGCCTGGCGGCCGGTGCTGGCGGGCCTCGGCAGCCTGCTCATCGTCCTGGGCGCGGCCCCGCCGGCCCGGGCGGACGGCAACGTGCCGATCAACGGCGCCGGCTCGAGCTGGGCGGCGAACGCCATCAACCAGTGGGTCAGCGCCGTGCACCAGAACGGCATCCGGGTGGACTACGCCGCCAACGGCTCCTCGGACGGGCGCCAGCGCTTCCTGCAGCACACCGTCGACTTCGCCGCCTCGGACATCCCGTTCCAGCAGCACCCGACCGACGGCGGCTCGCCGGAGAACCCGACGCCCGGGACGTACGCGTACATGCCGATCGTCGCCGGCGGCACGAGCTTCATGTACAACCTGAAGATCGCCGGCCGGCAGGTCACCAACCTGCGGCTGTCCGGCGAGGTCATCGCGAAGATCTTCACCGGCGGCATCACGCGCTGGGACGACCAGGCGATCAAGAACGACAACCCGGGCCTGACCATGCCGGCCCAGAAGATCGTGCCGGTCATCCGCTCCGACGGCTCCGGCAGCAGCGCCCAGTTCAGCCTGTGGATGCAGGCCCAGCAGGCGTCCGTGTGGAGCAACTTCTGCCGGAGCCGGGGCTGCGGCAACGGCGCGGCGTCGTACTGGCCGAACTTCCCGGGCGCCGTGTCCAAGGCCGGCGACCTGGGCGTCGCCAGCTACGTCGCGCAGAGCTACTCCGAGGGCGCGATCGGCTACGTGCAGTACTCCTACGCGATCAACGCCAACTACCCGGTCGTGAAGATGCTCAACCGGGGCGGCTACTACGTCGAGCCGACGCCGCTCAACGTCGCGGTCGCGCTGCTCAAGGCAAAGATCAACAACAACAGCGCAGATCCTTCCGTGTACCTCACGCAGGACCTCTCCGACGTCTACACGTTCACGGACCCGCGGGCGTACCCGATGTCGTCGTACTCGTACTTCATCCTGCCCACGACGGTCACCGGCAACTTCTCCACCGACAAGGGCCGGACGCTGGCCAGGTTCAGCACCTTCTTCGAGTGCGAGGGCCAGCAGCAGGCGCCCGATCTCGGCTACTCGCCGCTGCCGAAGAACCTGGTCGAGGCGAGCTTCGAGCAGATCAAGAAGATCCCCGGCGCCGAGCCGGCCAGCAAGCCGCTCGAGTCGTGCAACAACCCCACGTTCACGCCCGACGGCCACAACCGCCTGGCCGACATCGCGCCCCAGCCGCAGGCGTGCGACAAGCAGGGCCCGAGCCAGTGCACCACCGGCACGGGCGGCAAGAAGAACCAGGGCACGCCGGTCAACCAGGCGGCCTCCGGCGGGCAGAACACCGGCGGCAACAGCGGGCAGGGCACCGGCGGCGCGGGCTCCCCGGGCGCGACGGGGGACCCCAGCGCCGCGCCGTCGGTGAGCTACGACCCGCTCACCGACCAGTACGTCACCACCGGCGGCGGCAGCGGCGGGGGAGACCCGAACGTGGCGGCCGTGCCGATAGCCCTGCCGACCAGCGGCGGCTGGACCGCCAGCCAGACGCTGATGGTCATCGCCGGGATAGCCGTGCTCGTCCTCGTGCTCGGACCCGGCCTGGCGTCCTGGATCCTGCGGAGGCGTTCGTGAGCCCGATCCCCGCCCTGCCGCGCACCATGTCGTGGCGCCGCCGGACCCTCATCGGGGTCGCCACCGGCGTGGCCGTCATGCTCCTCGGCGAGGTCGGCTACATCTCGGCCGTGTCCGCGGCCGACGACCCGAGCATCGGCAAGATCGAGTACACCGGCACGCCGGTCACCGACTCGGCGGTCACGCTGCAGGGCGACAGCGCGTTTGCGAACCTCAAGGTGACGGTGTCGCAGACCAGGGACCTGACCAACCAGGCGATCACCGTCAGCTGGACCGGCCTGCCGGCCCGGCAGTTCTCCACCGAGTTCTTCTCGAGCTACCTGCAGATCATGCAGTGCTGGGGCGACGACCCGACCGCACCGGCCGGCCAGCCGGCGCCCGCCCGCGAGACCTGCGAGTTCGGCGCGTACGACGACACCGACCTCGGCCGGATCAACCACCCCGATCCGGCCGCCGGCGGCCCGCTGCGCGGCTACACCCGCACCCGCACGGCGCTGCGGGCCGACGTCGACGAGCGAGCGGCCACCGGGCGCGGCGGCCAGCCGCTGAACTACTTCGCGAACGCCGGGAACATCACCGGCGGCTCGGTGCCGTTCTACCCGGTCGCGAGCGGCTGGCCCGACGTGGCCGCGGGCGACAAGGGCTTCGTCGCGCCGTTCGGCGGGGCGGTGAACCGGGCCGGCGGCGGCGTGTTCGGCGACGCCGAGTCCAACGAGCAGCCGTACGCCACCGCGCGGCTGGACGGCTCGGGCGAGCAGACCTTCGAGCTGCAGACGTCGCTGGAGTCGCCGTGGCTGGGCTGCGGCGCACCGGTCGGCGACTCCGGCCACCCGACGGGGCGCCCGTGCTGGCTGGTGATCGTGCCGCGCGGCGAGATCGACGACGGCTACGCCCCCGGCACGAGCGTCACCGGGCCGGGCGGCACCGGCCGGAACCTCTCCTCGCCGCTCACCGCGGCCACGTGGAAGCACCGGCTGGCGGCCCGGCTCGACTTCCGGCCGGTCGGCGACGCGTGCCCGCTCGGCACCGCCCAGCGCCGGATCATCGGCAGCAACGCGGCCCAGATCGCGTTCGTCAACTGGGCGCCGACGCTGTGCTCGACCGAGAAGGTGCCGTACAGCCTCACGACGGTCGCGGAGACGGTCGCCCGCAACACGATCGTCAGCTCGATCCCGGGCAGCACGCGGGCGGCGCTCGTCAGCCGGCCCGCCCGGCGCGACGACGAGCATCCCATCGCCTACGCACCGGTGGCGCTGTCGGGCGTGGCCGTCGCCTTCAACATCGAGCGGTACGTGACCACCCCCGACACGCCGCAGGCCGAGCAGGACATCCGGGGCTCGCGGCTGCCCCGGCTCAACCTCACGCCGCGCATCGTCGCCAAGCTGCTGAGCGAGTCGTACCGGTACGCGGTTCCGGACCTCGACAAGACCTCCGGCAAGCCCGCCTACCTGGCGAGGAACCCGGCGACGCTGTTCGAGGACCCGGACGTGGTCGCCGTCAACCCGGAGATCAAATGGCTGGGCTCGCGGGGCGGACCGTCGTCCGCGGCGCCGGTCGTCGTGCTGGAGAACGCCGACGCCACCCGGGCGCTGTGGGAGTGGGTGAACGCCGACAAGGACGCGCGCGCCTTCCTCGACGGAAAGGCCGACCCGTGGGGCATGACGGTCAACCCCAACTACAAGGGCATCGCGCTGCCGGTCGAGAACTTCCCGGCCTCCGACCCCACGTGCACCGCGCCCACCGCCGAGGAGAAGGCCGACGGCGCGACGCCGGTCTGCGTGATCGACGCCGCTCCCTACGCGGAGAACCTGGCCGACGCCGCCCGGCGCACGCTCACCGGCAAGCCCGGCGGCGTCGCGCCGTCGCGGTGGTACCGCCCGGACGACGTCGACAACCGCGACCCCATCACCAACGGGCCGGGCATCGCGCACTGGACGAAGATCGGCACCCAGAACGTCGGCGAGCGGTTCATGATCTCGGTGACCTCCACCGCCGAGGCCGCCCGCTTCGGCCTGTCCACGGCGAGCCTGCGCAACGCGAGCGGTCACTTCGTCGCCCCCGGCGACGCGTCGTTGCAGACCGCCGCCGCGGCGATGGCCGGCGACCCGGACGACCCGCGGGTCAAGGTCGCCAACCCGGCCGCGTCGGCGGCGGGCGCCTACCCGCTGCCCATGCTCACCTACGCGGCGGTCTCGGTCGCCGACATCGACACCGCGGCCGACCCCACGGCCCGCGAGCAGCTCGCCAAGTTCGTCGAGTACGCCGCCGGCGCCGGCCAGACGCGGGGCCTGGCCTTCGGGCAGTTGCCGCCGGGCTACACGCCGCTGCCGCTGACCCTGAAGCTGCAGGCGAAGGCCGCGGCCACGGAGATCCGGAAGGGTCACGTCGCCGGCTACGGCAACCCGGACGACGAACCGCCGGCGAACGAGGGCGGGGGCTCGCAGCCGAACACCAACGGCGCCAACGCGGGCACGGCACCGTCGGCGGCCGGCAGCGTGCCCGCCCGCGGCTCGGTGCCCTCGGCGGCGCCGGCCCGGTCGAGCCGCGGCCCGGAGCCGGTCGCGGTCGTGCAGTCGGGACGGACCCCGGACGACCCGGCCGTCCTGCCCCCGTGGGTCCTGCTCCTCGGACTCGGCGCGGGGCTGGCCTCAGCCTTCGCGGCGCCGTTCGTGCGGCCCCGACGCCGGCCGAGCGGCACCTAGCGCAGACCTTCCCGAGGGCCGCACACGACGCGGCCCGCAGAGGCTCCGCCCGGCACCCCCGGGCGGTGGCAAGACCGGCCTGCCCCTCAGAGAGGGAGGGGCAGGCCGGGAGTGCAGTCTACCGGACAGGCCGGTAGGCGGTTCCTGAGGAGGAAACCGCAGTGTTCAAGCTCAACAAGGCGATCGCGGTGGCCGCCGCGATCCCGATGGCGACGCTGGTCGTCGTCGGTCTGACCGCGGGCCCGGCTTCGGCCGACCCGGCGCCGCCCACGGGCGCCGTCTACTGTGGCTCCGGTTCGGACACGACGCAGGACGTCATGCAGAAGCTGTCCGAGATCATCGTCTCGAGCAGCGGCAAGAAGTTCGAGTCGTGGAACGCCCGCGGCACCAGCCCCATCACCACGAACTGCGCCGCCGGCTCGTTCGCCCGCCCGGACGGCTCCGGCGCCGGCATCACCGCCCTGCGTGACTCGCTGAACCTCGGTGGCGAGGGCACCGGCCCGGTCCCGGCCAACGCCCTGACCTTCGCCCGCTCCTCGCGTGGCCCGAACGACACGTCGAACACGGACCTCACCTTCATCCCGTTCGGCATCGACGCCGTCGCGCCGGCGGTCAAGTCCGGCGGCGGGCTCGACCAGAAGTACCCGAGCGGGCTGACCATCGCCCAGCTGCAGGACATCTACAAGTGCGTCACCAAGACCATCACGGTCGGCAGCACCACCTACACCATCGCGCCGTACGTGCCGCAAGCCAACTCGGGCACCCGCTCGTTCTGGCTCACCGCCGTCGGTATCACCGAGGCCGACGTCAACAAGGCGCCGGCGTCGGGCGGCTGCGTCCGTGACACCAAGATCTCGGACGGCTCGGCGCTGCAGGAGCACGACGGCACGGTCCTGACCGACCCGACCGTCGGCACCACCCTGTACACCGAGATCATCCCGATCTCGATCGCGCAGAACATCGCGCAGACCAACCACGTCACGACGGGCGTCACCGACCGTCGCGGCAGCTCCAAGCTGCTGAGCCTCGCCAGCCAGGCGCCGATCGTCAGCGGCCAGATCAACGCGAGCTGGCCGTCGGCGTACCAGCGCTCGGTCTACAACGTCTTCAAGACCACGTCGGTCACCGGCCTCACCGCCGACCCGGCGCTCAAGGAGATCTTCGTCAGCAACAGCGCGCTGGTCTGCACCGGCACGCCGAAGTCGACCATCAACCTGTTCGGCTTCCTGACCAACGCGAACTGCGGCGACACCAGCGTCAAGGGCAAGAAGTAGTCGTCGCCCCATCGCCACACCGGAAACACCGGATGGTCGTGCCTCCCCGCACGGCCATCCGGCCCGGGGCCACCACGCTCCTGTCCAGCCGAGCCCGCCGGGTCCGGCCGGACGACGCTGCGCTCGACGCCCGGTCGCGGGGGCCGCGCGCCCGCGCAGCAGGTTCGACGGCCCGGCCGAATGCCGCCATCGCTCGATGGCTCGGCAGAGAGGAGAACCTATCGTGAACAACACCCATCGCCTGATCGCGGCGTCTGTGGGAGCGATTGTGCTCGTCGGCGTCGCCGTGACGCCGGCGATGGCCGCCACCGGCACCGGCGCGCTGTCCTTCGCGCCGCAGTCAGGGCAGTTCCAGTTCGGCGTGGGCAACGACGCCGATCTGCTGCAGATCACCCCGGGCGGCGCCTGCCCGGCCGGGTCGGACTTCTACCTGGACGCGTTCAGCCTGCCGGGGCTCGAGGACACGGTGCTCGAGAGCGGGGCGCCGATGACCGTGAACGGCATCATCGTGCGCGACAGCAACACCCCGATCCTGCAGGTGCCGCAGCACGGTGCCACGTTCCAGGACCCCGGCATCCAGAACATCGTCAAGACGATCCTGCCGGCGGGCACCACCGACGAGCAGCTGTCGCCGCAGGACGCGGCGAAGCCGGCCGGCACCAAGATCGCCGAGGGCGACTTCAGCATCCTCTCGGTGTGCCTGGACCCGAACGGCGCGATCACCGGGCAGTCGGACATCGCGGCGGTGCACCTGCAGGCGGCCACCCGGGCCCCGAAGCCCTCGGGCTGGCCGGGCGACCGCCCGTACGACAACCTGCAGTGGAGCTGGTCGTTCGGGACGCCGGGCGGCGGCGAGGCGACGCCCACCTCGGTGGCGCTGACCGCGTCGCCGGCCGGGTCGGCGACGGCGGGCACGACCGTGAACCTCGCGGTCACCGTCACGCCGCCGGCCGCGGCGGGCTCCGTCGAGTTCTTCGACGGCGCCACCTCGCTCGGCGCCAAGGCGGTCACGGCCGGCGCGGCATCGCTGAGCACGAACACCCTGGCGGTCGGCGGCCACACGCTGAAGGCCGTCTTCACGCCGGACGACACCAAGGCCTACGCCGGCTCCAACACCACGCTGAGCTACCAGATCACCCAGGAAAGGGGCGGCGGTGGCCAGTCGGGCACCGTCCCCCTCCAGACCACCGTGCCGTCCACCGGCACCGGGGCGCTGACGCTCACCGTCGACGCGACGGGCACCGTCGCGCTGCCGGAGGCCTCGCGGGTCGGGGACGACTTCGTCACCGAGCAGGCGGGCGTCGCGCTGGTCACCGTCACCGACAACCGGACGGGCGACACGCTCGGCTGGAACGTCAACGGCAAGGTCTCCGACACCTTCGTCGGCGACAACGCCGAGCACTCGTTCCCCGGCACCGCGCTGGGCTGGACCCCGCAGGTCCTGTCCCAGAGCCAGGGCCAGGGCGTGACGGCCGGTACGGCGATCGCCCCGGGCAGCACGCCCGGGCTCACCGGGGCCGGGGCGACGCTCGCCACGGCGCCGGAGGGCAGCGGCATCGGCACGGCCAAGCTCGGCGCCGACCTGGGTCTGCAGTTCCCGGCGACCACGCCGGGCGACACGTACCACGCCACGGTCACGATCACCGCGATCTGACCCGGCCGCACCACCGGGTGGGCGGCGAACCGGCCGCCCACCCGGACCAGGACCGCGAGCGCGAACGGACGTGAAACCTCATGAGGCAATCCCGCACGCTGCGCCGGATCCGGCTGGTCGCCGTCGTCGCGGCCCTGCCGGCGCTGCTGGGAGTGGCCCAGCCCGCGGGCGCAGCGCCGCCGAGCCCGCCGCCCGGCCCGGGCACGCCGGCGGCGAAGAGCTCCGTCACCTGGTCGGTGGCGCCGGGCACGGACAAGGGGCCCGACGGGCGCGCCGCGTTCACGTTCGAGGCGGACCCCGGCCAGACGCTGCGCGATGTCGTCGCGGTCAGCAACTTCAGCGCCGCGCCCGCGACCTTCCGGGTCTACGCCAGCGACGCCGTCAACACGCCCACGGGCGGCTTCGACCTGCTCGCCGGCGACCGGAAGCCGGCCGACGTCGGTGCCTGGGTGGCGCTGACGCAGTCCACCGTCACGATTCCGGCCAACGCGACCGTCAACGTCCCGTTCACGCTGGCGATTCCGGCCAACGGCACCCCCGGCGACCACGCGGGGGGCATCGTCGCCGCGCTGCAGCGGGCGGGCCAGGGCCCCGTCGTCGTGGAGAACCGGATCGGCGCCCGGATCTACCTGCGGGTGCACGGCAAGCTCGCGCCGTCGCTGGGGATCACCCGGCTCGACGCGCGGTACCACCACTCGCCGAACCCGTTCGCCGGCGGCGACGTCACCGTGGAGTACACGGTGCGCAACACCGGCAACGTCCGGCTGGCCGCCGCCCAGCTCGCCGCGGTGACCGGGGCGAGCGGAGGCCGGCTGGCGAGCGCCTCCGGGCCGCCCGTCGCCGAGCTGCTGCCGGGCCAGTCGCTGCAGTACACCGTCATCATCCGGGGCGTCGCCCCGCTCGGCCCGCTCGGCGCCGACGTGACGGTCACGCCGTCCGCCGTCAAGGGCGACAAGTACACCGAGTCCCTGTCCGCCGCCGGCCTCGGCACGGGCCGGCGCAGCGCCGGCCTGTTCGCGATGCCGTGGAGCCAGCTCGTCCTGCTGGTCCTGCTCGCCGCCCTGGTCGTGCTGGCCGTCATCGTCCTGCGCCGGCGCCGCCAGGCCGCCGCGCGGAGCCTGGCCGCGGCCGTCGAGCGGGGCCGGCTCGAGGAGCGGCGCGCCGCCGCCGACCGGCTGGCGGCATCCCGTCCCGATTTCGAGTCCGAGCCGGCGCGAGCGGCATCCCGTCCCGAGCTCGAGTCCGAGCCGGCGCGAATGGAGGAGAAGCTGTGATCCGTCGAACCGGCCTTGCCGTCACCGCGCTCGCCCTGCTGCTGCTCGGCAGCCTGTTCGCCGCCGGGGCCGCCGCGGCCGACGACAACGGCTCCGTGACGATCACCGTCAGCGTGCCTCCGGGCGCGACGCCGAGCCCCACCCCGTCCTCACCGCCCGCGGGCGGCCTGCCGAAGACCGGCCCGGCGCTCGCCGGGCTGGTCGGCGGCGCCGCCGCACTGATCGTCGCCGGCCTCGGGCTCGTGGTCCTCGGCCGGCGATACGGCAAGTCCAACCAACCCCCTGCCGCGTAGCGGCGCACCGAAAGGACCCCTCCCTGTGAACCTGTCCAAGCGGGCATTAATCGTGGCGGCGGTTTCGTCGTCGCTGCTGCTGGGCGCGCTCGGCGCCCCGGCCCAGGCGGCCACCGGCGGCAGCACCGTCACCGTCAAGCCGCTCTCCGGCAGCTTCCAGTTCGGCGCCGGCAACCCCGCCGACACCGTGACGCTGGCCGTCCCGGCCACCAACTGCCCCGCGGGCTCCACGTACTACGTCGACGCCCTCTCCAAGGTGGGCGACGAGGCGAACATCGTGGTCAACGGCGCGCCGCTGGCCCCGGTCGTCACCCTCGGCAGCGACCTCGCCATCCCGGTGCAGGCCGGGACGTTCAACGACGGCGGCGTGCAGAACATCGTCAAGGGCATCCTCCCGGCGAACACGTCGGACGTGGGGCTCTCGCCGGAGGACGCCGCGAAGCCGGTGGGCACCACCGTCGCCACCGGTGCCTTCAGCATCGTCGGCGCCTGCGCGGACGCCGACTTCAACCTCCTCGCCTCCTGGGTGACGCCGATCGACGTCTCGGCCGCCACCCGCGCCGCGCAGCCGGCCGACTGGCCGGCCGACCGGTTCTACGACGCCCTGCAGTGGCGGTGGGACGGCCGGGCCACCTCCGGCAGCGGGTTCTTCGCGTTCCCGACCACCGTCAAGGTGAACAAGCCGCTGGTCGCGCTGGTCCAGGTGACCTCGACCAACGGCAAGATCCCGACCGGCACCATCCAGATCAAGGACGGCTCGACGGTCGTCGCCTCGGCCCGGCTCGTCCTGGGCGTGGCCGTCGCGATCGTTCCGGGCCTCAGCCCCGCCGGCGACCACCAGCTGGTCGCGGTCTACTCCGGTGACGCCAACGTCCGCCCGGGCACGTCGAGCGCCGTGACGATCCACGTCACCGCCTGATCCGGCCCTGACGAACCGCACCACCCGCACCACCCGCATCAACGGTGCCGGAGCGCGCAGCCGCCCCGGCACCGGACCACAAGATCAGGGAGGCCGGCCCGTGACCGCACTGCTGCCCGTACGCCCGGAGCCGCCGGACTACGAGCCCGCGCGGTACGCGGCCGCGTACCCGCCGCCGGCCCTGGAGCCCGCCCCCGCCTGGCGGTACTTCGCCGGCTCCGCGCTGCTGGTCTTCGCCTCCGTCCTGCTCGGGCTCGCGGTGAACATCACCGGGATCAGCCAGCTCGTGCACGCCTCGAAGCAGAAGGCCGGCATGGACACGCTGCGCGTCGACCTCGCCCGGGGCACGGCGCCCGTGGGCCAGCTCCGCGACGGCAACCTCATCCCGCTCGGCACGCCGGTGGCCGTCCTGCGCATTCCCGCGCTGCACCTGGAGGAGGTCGTGTCGGAGGGCACGACCAGCGGCGTGCTCATGTACGGGCCCGGGCACCAGCGCGACAGCGCGCTGCCCGGCCAGGCCGGCACCGCCATCATCATGGGCCGCGCCGCGGCGTACGGCGGCCCGTTCGGCCGCATCGAGCAGTTGCAGCCGGACGACCGCATCACCGTGCTCACCGGGCAGGGCGAGTCCACGTACCGCGTGACCGGCAGCCGCCGCGCCGGCGACGCGGTGCCGCCGCCGGTCGCGCCCGGCGCCGGGCGGCTCACGCTCGTCACCGCCGTCGGCGTGCCGTTCCTGCCCGACGGCGTGCTGCGGGTCGACGCGGTGCTCGTGTCGCAGGTCCAGCCGAGCCCGCCCCGCCCGCTGCGCCCGGGCTCCATCAGCCCGCAGGAGCAGGCGCTGGCCGGGGACACGTCGTCGCTGTGGATTCTCGTGATGGGCCTGCAGGGCCTCGTCGCCGGCGCGGTCGGCTTCGTGTGGTCCCGGCACCGCTGGGGCGCCGTGCGCACCTGGGTGGTCTTCCTGCCCCTGCTCGCGGTCTTCGGCCTGATGGTCGCCGAGCAGACCGTCCGGATGCTGCCCAACCTGCTGTGAGCCGGCGCGCGAGCGAGACCGGCCGGGAAGATCGAAGCGGAGGAGACGCAACGCCATGGACATCGCCGAACCAGAGGTCGTCGTACCGGACTCGTACCACAGCCATCGGCAGCTGGCCGGACTCCGCGCGGTCGGCGTCACCGCCTGGTTCGGCGACCACCTCGTCCTCGACCGCGTCTCGCTGCACATGCGCGCGGGCGAGGTCACCGCGCTGATCGGGCCGTCGGGGTGCGGCAAGTCGACGTTCCTGCGGATCCTCAACCGGATGCACGAGCTGGTGCCGTCGGCGTCGATGGCCGGGCAGGTGCTGCTCGACGGCGAGGACATCTACGATCCGGGCCGCAAGCTCACCGAGGCGCGCCGCCAGATCGGCATGGTCTTCCAGAAGCCCAACCCGTTCCCGGCCATGTCCATCTACGACAACGTCGTGGCCGGCCTCAAGCTGACCGGCCGGCGGGCCTCGCGCGCGGTCAAGGACGAGATCGTCGAGGAGTGCCTCGTGCGCGCCGGGCTGTGGCGCGAGGTCCGCGACCGCCTCCGCCAGCCCGGCGGCGCGCTCTCCGGCGGCCAGCAGCAACGACTGTGCATCGCGCGGTCGCTCGCCATCCGGCCGAAGGTGCTGCTCATGGACGAGCCGTGCTCGGCGCTCGACCCGACCTCGACGCGGGTCATCGAGGAGACGATCGCCGAGCTCGTCGAGGACGTCACGATCGTGATCGTCACGCACAACATGCAGCAGGCCGCCCGCGTCTCGCAGCAGGCCGTGTTCTTCCTCGCCGAGGAGCACCAGCCCGGCCGGGTCGTCGAGTTCGGCCCGACGCCGGCGATGTTCGGCGCGCCCCGCGACCCGAGGACCGCCGACTACGTGCGCGGCCGCTTCGGCTGACGGCGGGGGGAATCGCCACCGGTACGAGATCTTCCGCGTCTTCGGCGACCCCGGAGCCGGGCAGTTCCTGGACCGCGCGTGGGCGCAGGGG
>NZ_JBEPEH010000013.1:252410-271064 GCF_040300725.1 Dactylosporangium sp. NPDC000244 | reverse complement strand
GTGTTGTTTTTTTGGGGGGGGGGGGGGTGTTTTGTTCCCGCCCACCCCCCCAACCCCCCCGGGCCCCCCCCCCCCCGCCCCCCCCCCCCCCCCGGCGGGGCCCCCCCCCCCCCCGGCCCCCCCCCCACTCCGAAAGGTCACGAGGCTACGACTTGGGCGCCTCGACGGCGGGACGGCCGTTCACCGGCTCGACGACGTCGTCGCCCGCCAGGCCGCCGAGCTTGCTCAGCAGCTTCTGCAGGTCGATGCCGGTGAGGTCGGTGCCGAGCTGGAGGCCCTGGGCGACGTTGTTCGCCACCGACTTGGTCAGCGACGAGGCGCCGTCGGTCGAGATCACCGTCATCCGGTCGATGTTGGCCATCGGGTCGCTGGCCGCCTTGACCACATCCGGCATCACGCGGACCAGCAGGTCGAGGATCGCGGCCTCGCCGTAGGTGGCGAACGCGTCGGCCTTGAGCTTCATGGCCTCGGCCTCGGCCTGGCCGCGGGCCAGGATGGCGGACGCCTCGGCCGCACCCTCGCGCTCGAGCGCCTCGGCGATGGCGACACGGCGCCGCTGCTCCGCCTCACCCTCCTTCGCACCTTCGATCGCGTTGGCCTCGGCCAGCGCGGCGCGGCGGGACCGCTCGCCCTCACCGGTGAGGCGGGCCTGCTCGGCGTTGGCCTGGGCGGCCGCGATGGTCGCCTGCCGCTGCGCCTCGGCCTTGAGGATCGCGGCGTTCTTGGCCGCCTCGGCCTCCTGCTCCACCCGGTAGCGCTCGGCGTCGGCCGGCTTGCGCACTTCGGTGTCGAGCTGGCGCTGCTTGAGCTCGGCGTTGCGCTCGGCCACCTTCTGCTGCTCGGCGAGGATGACCTGCTCCCGCTCGGCCTGGGCGAGCGGGCCGGCCGCGGCCGACTTCGCCTTGGCCGCGTCGATCTCGGCCTGGATGCCGGCCTGCTTGAGCGAGAGGTTCCGGTTGGCCTCGGCGATGGCCTCCTCCGAGCGCAGCCGCTCGGACTCGGCGGCCTGGCGGGCCTGCGCCTCGGCGATGGCCGCGTCGCGCAGCACCCGGGCGGCCTCGGGCCGGCCCAGGTCGGCGAGGTAGGAGCCCTCGGCGAAGATGTCCTGCAGCTGGAAGGTGTCCAGCACCAGGCCCTGGTTGGTGAGCGAGTGCTCGGCCTCCTCGGCGACCGCGCTGGCGAACGCCGTGCGGTCCCGGATGATCTCCTCGATGGTCAGCCGGCCGACGATCGAGCGGAGCGCACCGGCCAGGACCTCGCTGGTGAACAGGTCGATGCCCTGCTGCTGGTTCAGGAAGCGCTGCGCGGCGGCGCGGATGGCGTCCTCGGTGCCGCCGACCTTGACGATCGCGACGCCCTGCAAGTTGGCGCGGATGCCCTGCTTGCTCACCGCGCCGGTGATCTCGACGTGGATGCGGCGGCTGGACAGGTCGAGCACCTGCAGCTTCTGCACGATCGGCACCACGAAGACCGAGGCGCCCATGACGACCTTCTGGCCCGACAGGTCGGTCGAGCGCGAGCCGTCGAGGCCCTGCACCGACTTGCCCTTGCGGCCGGTGATGATGAACGCCTCGTTGGAGCCGGCCACCTTGATGCGCGAGACGATGAAGACCACGATCAGCAAGATCAACAATATGCCGCCGCCGATGGCGACGAGCAGGACTGTGTCCATCCGCTCCTTCTTCCAGGGGGTATCTAGAGGGGGGTTTCTTCCACAATCACGCTGGTGGGGCTGGTCGCCTCCACCACGAAGACGCGGGCGCCGAGCGCGATGGGCTTCTCGGCGCGGGCGCTGACTTTCAGCGGCTGCCCACCGAGGGAGATGCGGACCTCACCGAAGCCGTTGCCGGTGATGGGGGTGACGACGACACCGGTGGTCCCGATCATGTCGCGCTGGGTCGGGGTGGCGTCGGTGCGCATGTTGAGCGCGAGCCGGGACAGGCGCGTGGCGAGCCAGGCGGTCGGCACGGCGGCGACGACACCGCCGACGACCGGCATCAGCAGGCCGTTGCCGCCGGTGAGCGCCCCGACGGCGGCGCCGGCGAAGCCGAAGGCGCCGATGAACCCGGCGACGGCGGGGACCGAGAACGGCCCGTCCACATCGGGATGGCCGAAGTGGAAGAGGTCGCCGACGATGACGGAGAGGGCGAGCACGATCACACCTACGCCGCCGATTACCAGGAACGTCGTCTCCACCGTGCGCCTCCCCTCGCGAGACAACTGGAGGGTAACGCCACCGCGCCACTTTGAACGTCCGGCGAAAGGGGCAGAATTGTCGACGTGCGGTGGGTAGAGGTTCAGGCGCCGATCGATGCGCTGGGCGTGGCGGTCGACGAGACAGGCATCTGCCGGGTGCGGTTCGGCGGGCTGCCGTCGAATGCGACGGCGGCGGAGCCGGACGAGGTGCTCACGCGGGCGAGTGACGAACTCACGCGCTATTTCGCGGGCGAGGACATCACATTCACGGTGCCGTTGTCGGTGCGCGGGGGATCGGAGTTCGAGCGCGCCGTCTGGCGGCAGCTCTACGCGATCCCGTACGCCGAGATGCGCACCTACGGCCAGATCGCGGCCGCGGTGGGCGAGCCGGACGCGGCCCGCGCGGTCGGCACCGCGTGCAACCGGAATCCGATTCCGGTCATCATTCCCTGCCACCGTGTCGTGGGCGCCGACGGCAAGCTGGTCGGCTTCGGCGGCGGGCTGTGGCGCAAGAAGATCATGCTGGAACTCGAGGCGAAGGTGCGCATCGAGCGCGAGTTCGGGCTCTTATGACAATCCCGTGACAAAAAAGGGCCGGCCCGAGTGGGCCGGCCCTTCAGAAGCGAAAAATCAGCGCTCGACTTCGCCCGCGATGAACTTCTCGACCGATTCGTGCGCGTCGTGGTCGTTGTACTGCACCGGCGGCGACTTCATGAAATAGCTCGACGCCGACAGGATGGGGCCGCCGATGCCGCGGTCCTTGGCGATCTTCGCGGCCCGCAGCGCGTCGATGATGACGCCGGCCGAGTTCGGCGAGTCCCACACCTCGAGCTTGAGCTCGGCGTTGAGCGGGGTGTCGCCGAAGGACTTGCCCTCGAGGCGGATGTACGCCCACTTGCGGTCGTCGAGCCACGGCACGTGGTCGGACGGGCCGATGTGCACGTCGGACTTGGCCATCTCGTGCGGGATCTGGGACGTCACCGACTGGGTCTTCGAGATCTTCTTCGAGACCAGGCGGGTGCGCTCCAGCATGTTCATGAAGTCCATGTTGCCGCCGAAGTTGAGCTGGTACGTCCGCAGCAGCTCGACCCCGCGGTCCTCGAACAGCTTGGCGAGCGCGCGGTGCACGATGGTGGCCCCGACCTGGCTCTTGATGTCGTCGCCGACGATCGGCAGCCCGGCGTCGGTAAACTTCTGGGCCCACTCCGGGTTGGAGGCGATGAACACCGGCAGGGCGTTGACGAACGCGCAGCCAGCGTCGATCGCGGCCTGGGCGTAGAACTTCGCCGCCTGCTCGGAGCCGACCGGCAGGTAGCACACGACCACGTCGGCCTGGGCGTCGCGGAGCACCTGGACGACGTCGACCGGCTGCTCGTCGGACTCGTCGATCATCTCGCGGTAGTACTGCCCGAGGCCGTCGTGGGTCGGGCCGCGCTGGACGGTCACGCCGGTCGGCGGCACGTCGCAGAACTGGATCGTGTTGTTCTCGCTCGCGCCGATGGCAGCGGCGAGGTCCTGGCCGACCTTCTTCGCGTCGACGTCGAACGCCGCCACGAACTCGACGTCGCCGACGTGGTAGTCGCCGAACTTGACGTGCATCAGACCCGGTACTCGGTCATTCGGGTCGGCGTTGCGGTAGTACTCCACGCCCTGGATCAGGGACGAGGCGCAGTTGCCGACACCGACGATGGCAACGCGGACGGAGCTCATCGCGGATGCCTCCTTCTTGTTGTTCACGATGACCGCTCCGGATCTTGGGCCGAAGGCGGCTGAGGGGTGGTGCCATTGCGCTCGTTCGCAATGAGCTCTTCGAGCCAGCGGACCTCGCGCTCGCACGCGTCCAGGCCGTGTCGCTGCAACTCGAGGGTGTAGGCGTCGAGCCGCTCGGCGGCCCGGCTGAGCACGTCGCGCATGCCCTCACGGCGCTCTTCCACGCGCCGGCGGCGGCCCTCGAGGATCCGCAGCCGGGTGGCGGGGTCGGTGCGCGCGAAGAACGCGAAGTGCACCCCGAAACCGGCTTCGCTGTCGTAGGTCTCGGGTCCAGCGGCGCTGAGCAGCTCCTGGAAGCGCTCTTTGCCTTCCGCGGTGATCGTGTAGACCACGCGGCCCCGCTTGCTGGTGAGCAGGGGCACCTCGTCGGTGCCGGCCGGAGCGTTGGCCGGCGGAGCACCCTCGGTGATCCAGCCGTCCGACTGCAGCCGGCGCAGTGTCGGATACAGCGAGCCGTAGCTGATCGCGAAGCGGAACGCCCCCAGCTTGGTCGTCAACTGCTTGCGCAGCTCGTACCCGTGCATCGGGGACTCGTGCAGAAGGCCCAGGATCGCCAACTCGAGCACTCCCGGCCTCCTTCCGGTAACCAGCCCGATGTATCGGGCCGATACATCGAACGGTAGGTCGGGATTCCACGGGATGCAACAAAAGCGACCAAGTGCGCTGCAACACACCGCTGGTCGTCTATCGGACGGTTACCGATCGTGACGGGAGTCGCAGTGCGGCGCGCGACCGCGTACCCTCGGGCGCATGCGTACCCAGCGTCAGGTTGTCGACTTCTCTCTGAGAAGACGCGCCCTGCTGCGTGAGGTGCAATCCGGACGCGTCGGCACCTATGAGGTGTGCGACGCGTCGCCATACCTGAAGAGCGCTGCGAAATTCCACGGCGAACCGACGGAGGAGCTCTGCCCCGTCTGCCGCCGCGAGAACCTCACCCTGGTGCACTACATCTACGGGGATGAGTTGCGGCAGTCCTCGGGGCAGGCGCGCCGGCTCGCCGAGCTGCCGATCCTCGCGATGACGCTGAGTGAGTTTCATGTCTACGTCGTGGAGGTCTGCCGCGCCTGCGGCTGGAACCACCTCGTCGAGCAATACCTGCTGGGCCGTGACGGACTCGCGACCGAGGGCGGCGACTCGTCCTCGCGGATACGAGGAGGCGCGGCGGAGTGAACCTGTTGCGCGTGACAAAGCGTTGTCACGAGGACGGGCCGATGCTCGCTGACTTTCCTGGTGCGGCCCGCGATGCGCGGCAACGGGGCCGCGCCGCGACGGCCGCGTCCCGAGTGGCGCAGCTCACAGACACGACGGCGACGCATCACGCGCCGACGATGCAACCGGCAAGGTGGGACGAATGAACTACGGTGACCCGAGCAACCCCCAATCGGGCCGCGCGCAGGTTCCCGGGATCCAGCCGGAACCCCCCTCTCCCAATCCCTCCGCCCCGCCCGCCGGTCGGGCGCAGGTCGGGCGGGCGAGCGTCGGCGGTGGCGGTGCCACCGGTTCGGCGAGCGTCGGCTCGGCCCGGGTCGGCGGTTCGGCAGGCGTGGGGTCGGCGCGGGTCTCGCCACCCGAGGGGCCCACGGGCCGCGCATCCGTGACGGGCTCGGCGAGCGTCGGCTCCGCGCGGGTCGGCGGTTCGGCCAGCGTCGGCTCGGCGCGGGTCTCGCCACCCGAGGGACCGACGGGTCGCGCCTCGGTGGGCTCGGCCTCGGTGCCGGGCGCCGCGGGCCGCGCGACCGTGGGCCGCGCCGTCGTCGGCTCCGCCGCGGTCGGCGCGCCGCTCGGCGACGTGATGGACGGTCCCGGCGGGCCCGGCGGTCCGGGTGACGGTCCCCCGGGCCGGGGCGGCAGCGGCGGCAAGGACGGCCGCAGCGTCACCGCCAAGGCCAAGAAGCGCCGCCGGCGCAACATCCTCATCGCCTCGATCGCCGCGTTCATCATGATCGCCGGCATCGGCATGGTCGCCGGGACGTACTACTTCGACAAGGTCGCGCTGCCGGACGACATCGCGCTGGACCAGTCGACCACGATCTACTACTCCGACGGCCAGACCCCGATGGCTCGCATCGGTGAGAACCGCACGGTCCTGGCGTTCAAGGACATCCCGCCCGACATGCAGCACGCGGTCGTGGCGGCCGAGGACAACAGCTTCTACACGAACGACGGCGTCGACTACAAGGGCGTCGTCCGGGCGGCGTGGAACAACATCTCCGGCGGTGACCGGCAGGGTGCCTCGACGATCAGCCAGCAGTACGCCCGCCGCTGGGCCGATCTCGAGGGCGTCACCTACGCGCGCAAGCTCCGCGAGGCGGTCATCGCGCTGAAGCTCAACCAGCAGTACAGCAAAGACGAGATCATGACGATGTACCTCAACGTCGTCTACTTCGGCCGCGGCGCCTACGGCGTCGAGGCGGCCGCCCAGGCCTACTTCGGCAAGCCCGCGAAGGACCTGAAGACGAACGAGGCCATGCTTCTGGCGGGGCTGATCAAGAACCCCGAGGGCAACAGCGGCAAGGGATCGCCGTTCGACCCCAACATCGACAAGACCCAGGCCCAGGAGCGGTTCAACTACATCAAGGGCCAGATGATCAAGTTGAACTTCGTCCCGCAGGCCGAGTCGGACACGCGGATGAAGTTCCCGGACAACGTCATCACCCCGGCCGACGCCCGCAAGCGCTCGGTGGCCGCGCAGAACCTCGACAAGCCCGAGGGCCTGATCATCCACCACGTGCTCGGCGAGGTCGCGGCGCTGACCGACCCGCGCACCGGCCAGCTGATCTACGAGGACACCGACGGCGAAGGCAAGAAGAACTTCGACAAGATCCGCAACGGCGGCCTGAAGATCGTGACCACGATCGACAAGGACATCCAGCCGATCGCGGTGCGCGAGGCCAGCCGCAACAAAGACTCGAACATGAACAAGCAGCCCGAGAACCTGCAGGCCGCGCTCGTCGCGGTCGAGCCGGGGACCGGGGCGGTGAAGGGCTATTACGGCGGCGACAGCGGCAACGGGGGCGACTTCGCCGGCTACTACAACGACCCGGTGCTCGGCAACGGCGAGGACAGCTGCTGCGGCGGCCACCCGCCGGGCTCGACGTTCAAGGTCTACACGCTGGCGACGGGTCTGATGGCCGGCTACCGCATCGACTCGATGTGGGACGGCAACTCCCCCGGTGACTTCCCGGCGTCCGGCCGGTCGATCAAGGGCGGCAACCCGGTCAAGAACGCCGGCGAGAACCCGGTCTCCCACCCGAAGTGCGAGTCGGGCTCGAGCAGCTGGTGCACCCTCGAAGAGGTCACCGTGATGTCGCTCAACGTGCCGTTCTTCGCGCTCGCCGAGAAGGTCGGCGCGGACAAGGTCATCGACACCGCCCGCGCGGCCGGCATCACCGACATGTGGGCCACCGTCAACGGCAAGTCAACCAAGATCGACATGACCACCAAGACCGGCAAGGACCTGATCCCGGGCACCTTCAACACCGAGGTCGCGTTCGGGCAGTATCCGGTCACGGTCCTCGAGCACGCCGGCGGCATCGCGACCATCGCCGCCCGCGGCTACGCGGCCAAGACGCACTTCCTCAAGGAGGTGTGGACCGACGGGAAGAAGACCTACAACGAGGTCATCAACCCCAAGCGGATCCCGGGCTTCACCGACGGCATGTCCGACGACATCAACACGGTGCTGCAGGGCGTGCCGAAGCACTACAACCTCAAGATGAAGGACGGCCGCCAGATCGCCGGCAAGACGGGCACCTGGCAGTACGGCCAGAACCAGAGCGGCAACGCGCACGCCTGGATGGTCGGCTACGCCGCCTACGACCCGGTGAAGAAGACTCCCGACCTCGCGGTCGCGGTCTGGGTCGGCAACAAGAAGGACGAGCAGCCGATCAAGGACTCGAAGGGCACGTCGATCATCGGTGGTTCGCTGCCGGGTCCGATCTGGCGCGACTTCCTCAACGACGCGCTGACCGCGATCAAGGCGCCCAAGGTCAACTTCCGGCCGCCGGCCAACACGGGCCGCTTGGACGTGGGAACGGGTGTCTCGCCGCAGCCGAGCGCGCCGGTGATCGACCCGAACAACCCGGGCGGCGGCAACCCCGGCCAGGGCAACACCGAGAACCCGGGCGGTGGTAACCCCGGCCAGGGCAACAGCCAAGGCCCGGGCGGTAACGGCGGTGGCAATGGTGGCGGCACGGTGCCGACCACCACGGCCACCCGAAGACGCTGACATCAGCAGGGTCTGATGTGTGCGGCCACGGCCACGGCGGTATGTTCGCCGAGACCGTGGCCGCACTCTGTTGGGGGTTTGGGTTGGACTCGGGCAGGCGCAAGACCGTGGTCCGATGGGTGCTGCTCGGGCTCTTCGTGGCGCTGGTCGTGTATGGGCACATCTGGTACCGCAACCGCCACGACTGGTTCGACCTCGGCATCTACCGCCAGGCCGTGAACTGGTGGCTCGACGGTCACAACCTCTACGACTACGTCAAGCCCGACGACACCCAGGGCCAGCTCGGCTTCACCTATCCCCCGTTCGGCGCGCTCGTCCTGGTGCCGTTCGCGGTGCTGCCGTGGACCGGTGCCGTGATCCTCTACAGCGTCATCACGGTCGCGGCGACCCTCGTGACGACCTGGTGGCTGCTGACCCCCGAGGCCCGGCGCAAGGGTTGGGAGCTGCCGTTCGCGCTCGTCCTCGCGCTCGCCGTGATCAGCGCGCTCGAGCCGATCCGTGAGAATTACACGTTCGGCCAGATCAACATGGTGCTCGTGCTGCTGGTCCTGGCCGACCTGCTGGTGCTGCTGCCGCGCGGGAGCCGGTGGGCGGGCGTGCTCATCGGCCTGGCCGCCGCGATCAAGCTGACCCCGGCCATCTTCATCGTGTACCTGCTGCTCAGCCGCCGGTACCGGGCCGCGATCACGGCGGCCGTGAGCGCTGCGGCCGCGAGCCTGCTGGCGTTCGCCGTCATGCCCCGGGGCTCGATCGACTTCTGGACGGACGCGTTGTGGAAGGGCGAGGGGCTCGGCAACGCGGCGTACACCTTCAACCAGTCCTTCTTTGGCATGCTCGCCCGGCTCTCCGCGCCCGGGGACCCGAACCGCCTGGTCTGGGCGGTTCTCGTGCTGGCGGCGCTCGGGTTCGGGCTGTGGCGGGCGCGCCGGGCCGCGCTGGCCGGCGACGAGGTGGTCGGCCTGACCCTCACAGGGATCGTGGGCTGCCTGGTCAGCCCGATCACCTGGGTGCACCACATCTACTGGTTCGTCCCGGCGCTGATCGTGCTGGCCGCGACCCGCCGGCGCGCGTGGTTCGCCGTGGTCATCGCGCTCACCGTCGGGCTCGGCCTGGTCTCCTGGTTCGAGCAGGGGCTGCCGGTGGACCCCTGGAGCCATGGTCTTCAGGGATTCATCATCAAGAATTGGTACCTGCTCCTGATGGTCGCGTTGCTCTTCGCCCTGCCGATTCGGAAGGATTCCCGCGTCGAGCCGGGCCTTGCATCGACTTCCGAGCCCGCGACGGTACGGTGACAAACATGCCGATGAGTACGGGTCAGCCAAACGTGCGCCCCGAACGTCTAGTCGACGAGCCCGCCAGCTCCGACCGCTTCGTCGGCGGCCTGTCCGAGGCGATTGGCGGCCCTGTGGGCAACCACGCCGTCCGGTCCTGGAACCGGCTGTCCGCCGGCGGCCGCTTCTGGACCCCCGCGCGCGTGGTCCTGCTGCTCATCTGCGCCATGCTGAGCTTCCACTGGATGCAGAAGTCCCCGTGCCGCGACGCGGCGTGGACGGACATGAAGCAGTACAAGTACTTCTGCTACACCGACGTCCTCGCGCTCTACTACGCCGAGGGCCTCAACGAGGGCCAGGTCCCCTACGCCGACCACCAGGTCGAATACCCGGTGCTGACCGGCGCCTTCATGGGCGTCCTCGGCCTGCCGGTGCACGACCTGCACGAGCGCGGCATCGTGCAGAACGACGGCCAGACGTTCTACGACGTCAACGCGGTCGTGCTCGGCGCCTTCGGGATCGCGGCGGTCGCGGCCACCCTGGCCGTGCGCCGCCGCCGGCCGTGGGATGCGGCGCTGCTGGCCGCGGCGCCCGCGATGTTCGTGTCCGCGACCGTCAACTGGGACCTGTTCACCGTTGGGCTCACCGCCATAGCCCTCGCCTACTGGGCCAAACGAAAACCGGTCCTAGCCGGCGTGTTCCTAGGCCTGGCGACCGCGGCGAAGCTCTATCCCGTGCTCATCCTCGGCGCACTGTTGGTGCTGAGCATACGAACGGGCAAGTGGAAGGACTTCTTCATAGCCGTCGGCTCGGGCGTGGTCACCTGGCTCGTGGTGAACCTGCCGGTGGCGATCTTCTTCTACGACGCCTGGTCCAAGTTCTGGCAGTTCAACCAGTTGCGCGGGATCGACTGGGGCACGCTGTGGTACATCGGCGCGCACTTCCCGCGGGGTAATGGGCAGTACGGATTCCCGTTCTTCCAGAACCTCGACCTGGACCCCGAGCACGCGACGCTCAACATCCTCTACCTCGGCCTGTTCCTGATCGCCTGCGCAGGCATCCTCATCCTCGGGCTCACGTCCGCGAAGGAGCCGCGCCTGGCTCAGCTCGCGTTCCTGATCGTGGCCGCGTTCCTGATCACGGGGAAGGTCTGGTCGCAGCAGTACGTCCTGTGGCTGATCCCGCTCGCCGTGCTCGCCCGACCTAGGTGGGGAGCCTTCCTCGCCTGGCAGGTGGCGGAGGTGCTCTACTTCGTCTCCTTCTACGGGGAGCTCATGGGGGCCTCCGGGCGCCAGGTGTTCCCGGAGGGCGTGTTCGTGCTCGCCTCGATCCTGCGGCTGGTGACGCTCGCGATCGTGTGCGGGTACGTCATCCGCGACATCCGCAAGCCGGAGGAGGACGTGGTTCGCCAGACGTACGAGGGCGAGGACCCCGACGGCGGCAGCTACAACGAGGATCCGCTCGACGACGAGCTGCCACGGGCATCGGGCGGGCCGGTGCTCGCGAAGTCCGGGTAGCCCTGGTTCCGACCTGGTTTCCGTTTCACGTGAATCCATGATCGGCCCGGCTCGATGCCTAACCCGCGTCGAGCCGGGCCGCTCTCTTGTTTCGGCCCCGCTTACCCCGTCCGCGATAAGTCGGGCGCTTCGCGCCGCGACTTATCGGACATTTCACGATATTGCGTGACCGGGAGCTAATCCGGGCTCGGGGGCCGGGTGCTCGACCGGGTGCAGGCGCGCGGCCACGAGCAGGGCGAGCACGACGATCGCGCCGGCGACGGTGAACACCACCTCGATGCCGGTCACGAAGCCGGCGAGGGCGGCCGGCTGGTGCGTGATGGCGGTCGTGGACATGCGGGTGCCGGTCTGGCTCTCGTACACCCGGCTGAGCGCGGAACCGAGCGCCGCCGCGCCGACCGCGGTGCCCAGCGACTGGAAGAACCGGATGCCCGTCGTGGCCACGCCGAGCTCGTGCGCGGGTGCGGCATCCTGCACGACCGTGATCAGGCGCCCGATGAGCTGGCCGAAGCCGACGCCGAGCAGCACCAGCGCGCCGCGGATCGCCCACAGGGACGCGTTCTCGTGGACGCACAGCAGGATCGCGCCCAAGGCCGCGGCCGCGGCGCTCGTGCCCAGGAGCATCGAGGCGCGGGTGGTGAGTCGCAGCCGCGCGCTCGCCATGCCCGAGGCGGACAGGCCCACGGCCATGAACGCGATCGGAGGCGCTGACGCTGCGGGCCATCTGGAGGTACAGCATCAGGTGGATCATCGCCCCGATCATCGCGGCGCCGATCGGCAGCTGGATCGCGTAGCTGCCGCGGATGGTGCGGTCGCGCAGCTGGGAAGCGGGAGCACGGGGTGGGCCGCGACCGACTCGCGCTAGACGAAGAGCACCCTCGCGGTGCTGCGCCTGATCTTCACGACGCCGAGCCTCACGCAGCGCTCGGTGGCGATCCTGAGCGAGTCGTCGGACGTGCTGGGGTCGGATTTTTCCCACCGCGCGGCGGCGGCCATGATCACGGGCGTGCGCAACGCGCTGATCATGGAGAACACGAATCGGCTGCTGGCCGGGGAGAGCGCCGACGCGGTGTACCCGTCCGCCGTCGCCAACGCGAACGAGGCCTTCGCCCTGCTGCGCTCGGGTCTCTGAGCCCGGCCGGGCCGCGGACGTCTGCCCGCGGCCCGGCCTGGGCCACCGCTATCTGTCGATCTTGCTATCCGTCGATCTTGTAGAGGATCACGTCGCCCTCTTCGGTGCGCGTGATGCCGAGGCCGTCGATGGGCGCGTCGATGGCCTTCGCGTATTCGGTGCCCTGGGCGCGGTCGCGCAGGACCACGACGGTGCGCACCTTGAGCTCGCGCAGCTGCGCGACCGTGGCCTCGTCCGGGAACTGCTGCATGTTGAGGCGCAGGATCTGCTGGTCGTCCGGCGTGAACCCGCTGCCGCCGTTGACCATCTTCGGCAGGCCGTCGGTGCTCCACAGCATGGTGTTCATGTCCTGCAGCTCGCCCGTCGGCAGGACCATGAGCGGCGCCTCGAGCGTGCTCATCGCGACCGGGGCGGGCGGCACCTCCGGGTTGGGCTGCGGCTTGTGGACGCCCTCGGCCAGGACGAGCACGAGCGGGATCAGCGTGATCAGGCGCCAGACGCCCGCCCGGTTGCCGACGTCGGACTGGGTCTGGTCGGCGAAGAGCTCGACCGCGCGGTCCGCGAACGCGCTCACCGCCCCCGCGGCGAGCAGCGCCAGGAACAGCGTCACCCAGACCATCAGCCGGCCCGACGTGCGGATGCCCTCGAAGCCGGGCAGCACGCGGTACAGCGCCATGTAGCCGAAGTCGCCGTTCCCCGGGCCGTTGCTGCCCATCGCCAGCATGGTCGTGAGCACCACGCCGACGCCGAGCAGGACGCGGTGCTGCAGCTTCCACACCGACACGAACAGGCCGGCGAACGCGAGCCCGTAGAGGAAGAAGCCCGGCAGCAGCGCCATCTCCGGCGCCCAGCCCAGCGTCGAGCGGGCGTTCGCGTAGGCATCACCCCACAGCCACGACTCCGGCGGCGAGATGAAGAAGCCCTTCAGCGGCGGCGAGAACAGGCTGATGATCTCCGCGCTGCGCTTGGCCTCCTTGTGCTGCTTCAGTACCTGCAGATACGGGTACGCCATCATGGCGCTCACCCCGGCGAAGGCGAGCCCGCCGCCAAGGTTGGCCACCAGCAGCTTCCACCCGAACGGCCGGCGCTCCTTCCAGCGGAACAGCTGCCGGTAGCCCCACGTGATCGCGCTGGCCAGCACCGCGAACAGCAACGCGTAGGCGAACGGGATGCCGATGCCGAAGCCGAGGCTGATCTGCCACGCGGCGACTAGCCAGCCGCCCACGACCCAGCCCCAGCGCCGCTTCTCCGGCTCGTACCCGTTCTTCAGCGAGAACCCGTGCCCGCGCGCGAGCATCGCCAGCGCCAGCGCGATCCCGCCGATGGACAGCACGTGCAGGTGCCCGGCCTGCCCGAGGCGCCAGGGCGCGTAGGCGAACGCCGCCCCCGCGACCGCCGCCCCGGTGCGCCCGGCCCCGAGCTGGCGGACCAGCGCATAGGCGCCGAAGAAGGCGAACGCGAAGATGAAGATGAAGACGAAGTTGTACCGCACGACGGCGGCCTCGGGCCCCGTCCCGATCATGCCCGCCGGTGCGTACCCGAGCAGGGTGTCGGAGAACGCGTAGCTGTACTGATCCGGGTAGAACGCGTTGGCGTGCCACAGCTGCAGCGGATCGGTCGTGAGGATGTGCCCGGCCCACGCCATCTGCCAGGCCTGCAGCGTCGGGTCCCAGATGTCCTGCGGGATGGTCGTGGCCGGATGCCTGATCGCGGGCCAGGTCATGGCGATGGCGAGAACGAGGGAGCCGATCGCGGCGAGCGTCCACTCGTGCGCGAAGAACCGAGCGAGCGCCGACCCACTGCGGCGGCCGATCCGCCCCACGCGTCCCGGGACGAACTCGGGCTCCGGCGCGAACGCGGTGAACGGGTCCCCGTCGCCCTTGCTTTTCTCGCCGTCGCCCTTGCTCTCGTCGCCGTCCTCGGCGTCCTTGGCATCCTCGTCGTCGCCGGTCTTCGCGTCCTCGCCGCCGCCGGCGCCTGGCTTGCCGTCCGCGGTGCTCTCGCTGGCCGCGGTGCTCTCGTCGTCCGCGGTGCTCTTGTCATCGACCGTGTTGCTCTTGGCGTCGACGGTCTTCTCGCCGGTGTCGGAGGGCTTCCCCGCCTCGGGTTCGGCGGCGTCGGAGTCGTCGCCCGCGTCCGCCCAGGTGACCGCGGCGTCGGCCTCGATGACCGAGGTGCGGGACTTCCTCGCCCTGCGGGCCTTGGGCTTGGCCTTGGTCGCCCCATCGGATGAATCGGGTGCGTCCGCGGCCGTCTTCGCGGTCTCTGCCGTGGCGGTGCCTGCCGCAGCCGTCGTGGCGGTGCGAGCTGCGGTGCTCGCTGTCGTCGGCTCGGCGGAGGCGGTGTCCGCTGCGGCGGTCTTCGCGGGGGTGCTCGCTGCGGGCGGCTCGGCGGTGTCGGTGTCCGAATCGGCGCTATCTGAAGCGGTCTCGGGCGCGCCCGGGGTGACCGAAACTTTCCCATCGGCGGGGGCCGGTGGGGTGGACTCGGGCGATTCGGGGGGCACTGGCCCTGCCGAATCCGGGGAATCGTCCGCCGACGGCTCTTCGGACACCGTCGGCTCCGACGAAACGTTGCTCACGCCAGCCGCTCCCGCAGGTAGGTGATGTCGGCGCCCTGGCCCTCGGCGCCGCCCGGAGTCTCGACGAGAGCCGGGGCGCCGGCCGCGCGGATGACCGCGACGATCAGCTCCGGATCGATCTCGCCGGAGGTCATGTTGTCGTGCCTATCTCGGCCCGAGTCGAAGCCGTCACGCGAATTGTTGGCGTGGATCAGGTCGATGCGTCCGGTGATGGCCTTGACGCGATCGACGATGTGGAGCAGGTCCTCGCCGCCGGCGTGGGCGTGGCAGGTGTCGAGGCAGAAGCCGACCTCATAGTCGCCGATGGCGTCCCACAGCCGGGCCAGGTTGTCGAATCGGCGCGCACAGGCGTTGTCGCCGCCGGCCGTGTTCTCGATCAGCACCGGCGTGGCGAAGCCGCCCTGCTCCGCGGCGTAAGCGAAGGTCTTGCGCCAGTTGTCGAACCCCGCGTCGAGCCCGTCGGCCTTCTCCACATGACCGCCGTGGACGATGAGGCCCTTGGCGCCCACCTTCGCCGCCCCGGCCGCGTGGCTGAACAGCAGCTTGCGGCTCGGAATGCGGATCCGGTTGTTGGAGGAGGCCACATTGATCCGGTACGGCGCGTGGACATAGACGTCGATCTCCGAGGCGATGATGGCCTCAGCATCCTCGCGGTCCTTGGGATCCGTCCAGCCCTGCGGGTCGGTCAGGAAGAACTGGATGAGGTCGGCGCCGCGGGCGGCGGCCTCGGCCAGCGGCTCAGCGGGGTCGACGTGAGCACCGATTCGCATGCCGCAGAGCCTACGACGTGGGTGTGACACTTCGCGCGACCCGCCTCTGCCCGTCGGTCGATGCGTCCGGAATGCCGGTCTTCCGTCACCGTCTCGCCGATCGCATCGTTACGCACGTAGCCGCTCGTGATCGCGCCGGTGCTCGTCCGGCTCGATGGAACGGTCCCCCAACCGAATCCCCCAACCCTGGATGGCTACTGGATGGCTACCTTGTCTGGACACCGAACGGCAGTCCGCCTGGCGGCTACCGCCGCGGCGATCGCCGCCGCGGCCCTGACCGTGGGCGCCAGCCCGGTGAGTGCCGCCCCCGCCGAGCCGACCGTCGAGTTCTCCGGCGGCAGCGTGCTGAGCCTGCTGGTCTGCAAGTCGCAGCCGAACACCGGCGACCTGTCGGTGCCGGCCGACACGCGGGTCAACTTCGTCAACCGTCTCGGTCAGAACGCGTCGCTGAAGGTGGACGGGCAGTCCGTGGCGACGGTACAGCCGAATCAGCAGGTCCCCGTGCTCTTCAAGAAGGGGCCCGTGGAGGTCGCGATGACCTTCGACTGCGGAGTCGGCGTCGTGCAGCAGTTCAAGCCCGTCTCCGTCGGCGTGACCGCGGCTCCGGCCGCCCCTGCCGCGACCGGACAGCCCGCGCAGGGGTCGACGGCCAAGGCGGCACCGGGCGCGACGAAGACCTCGCCGGCGAACGGACCTGCGGGCGCGGCGGCCGGTGCGGCCAACGGCGTGATCAACAACCGCACGGGCGGCGCGGCGCACGCGACCAAGACGCCGGCGGCGCAGGACGGGTCGGCGGCTGCGGCGGATGAGCTCGGTACCGAACCCGCGGACCCGTCGCTGCTGGACCCCAGCGCGGCGGCGGCCCCGGCGATCGGCGCGGACCCGAGTGCACCGGTCGACGACCGTGTCACCGTTGAGGAGCCCGTGGCCGCGAGCGGCCCGGCGAGCAACGGCCCGGCCGGCCTGCTGGCACTGGTCGCCACGGTCTGCGTGGTCGGTGTTGGAATTGCCGCAATTCGGGCTATCATTGCGCAGCGGGCATCACGCGCTAGCTTCGCATAAAGTACAATTTCCCTTAGCTCCGCGGGGCGCCGTCATCCAACGCACCGGTGTGGTCGTTCCTCCCCAGGTCCCACCCAACGAAGCGGATGACGCGCCCCGCGGTCTTTTTCTGTCTTGACACGGCAACGTGTACTCTGGTTCGGTCTTCCCGCCTCAGCGCGGGCGGACGACGCACGACCTCCTGCCGCGGATGGACCGCGGCCGCTTAGCCCGTAGGAGGTGAGAACGTCTTGCGTCATTACGAGATCATGGTGATCCTCGACGGCAGTCTCGAGGAGCGCACCGTAGCCCCGTCGCTCGACACGTATCTCAACGTGATCCGGACGTCGGGTGGCTCGGTCGAGAAGCTCGACGTGTGGGGCCGCAGGCGCCTCTCGTACGAGATCAACAAGAAGACCGAGGGTATCTACGCCGTCATCGACCTCCAGGCGTCGCCGGAGTCAGTGGCCGAGCTGGACCGTCAGCTGCGACTCAACGAGTCCGTGCTGCGCACCAAGGTCATCCGGCCCGAGGTCCGCTAAGCGGATTCGGGCGAGATCGATCTGCTTCGCCCGGCCGCAGGTCGCAGGGCGTGACCGAAAACTGTCGTACCCCTGTGACAAGGTGGCCATACACCAGCGCGCGAGGAGTTGACTCATATGGCAGCGGGAGACACCACGATCACGGTCATAGGCAATCTGACCGATGATCCTGAGTTGCGTTTCACTCCGTCGGGAGCGGCGGTCGCCAAGTTCCGGGTGGCCTCGACCCCCCGGACGATGGACCGCCAGACCAACGAGTGGAAGGACGGCGATCCGCTGTTCCTGTCCTGCACGGTGTGGCGGCAGGCGGCGGAGAACGTCGCCGAGTCGCTGACCCGCGGGTCGCGGGTGATCGTCTCCGGCCGGCTCAAGCAGCGGTCGTACGAGACGCGCGAGGGCGAGAAGCGCACCGTCATCGAGCTGGAGGTCGACGAGATCGGCCCCTCGCTGCGCTACGCGACTGCCAAGGTGCAGAAGATGTCGCGCAGCTCCGGTGGTGGCGGCGGCGGTGGATTCGGCTCCGGCGGCAACAGCGGCGGCGGTGGAGGCGGTGGCGGCGGGTACAACGATGACCCGTGGGCCAACGCGACCCCGGCCGGTGGTGGCGGCGGAGGCGGCGGCAGGTCGAACTCTTCCTTCGACGACGAGCCCCCGTTCTAATGGCATCAGGAGCAAGAGCAATGGCGAAGGCTGCGGCCCTGCGCAAACCGAAGAAGAAGGTGAACCCTCTCGACAAGGAGGGCATCGCCTACATCGACTACAAGGACACCGCGCTGCTGCGGAAGTTCATCTCCGACCGCGGCAAGATCCGCGCTCGGCGGGTGACCGGTGTGACCGCCCAGCAGCAGCGTCAGATCGCGCGTGCCGTCAAGAACGCGCGCGAGATGGCGCTGCTCCCCTACACCGCGACCACGCGCTAAGGGGGCCGGGGACATGAAGATCATCCTTACCCAGGAGGTCTCGGGCCTCGGGACCCCCGGCGACATCGTCGAGGTCAAGGACGGTTACGGGCGCAACTACCTGCTGCCGCAGGGGTTCGCGATTCCGTGGTCCAAGGGCGCCGAGAAGCAGATCGTGACGATCAAGCGGGCCCGCTCGGCCCGGGAGATCCGCGATCTCGGGCACGCCAACGAGGTCAAGGCCCAGCTCGAGGGCCTCAAGGTGCAGCTGTCCGTGCGCGCTGGTCGCGAGGGTCGGCTGTATGGCTCGGTCACGTCGGCTGAGGTCGTCGAGGCCGTGCAGAAGGCGGGCGGGCCGGAGCTCGACCGCCGGCGGCTGGAACTGCCGGGCCACGTGAAGTCGGTCGGCGACTACAAGGTGCAGATCAAGCTGCACCCGGAGGTCGCGGCCTCGTTCACGCTGAAGGTCACGGCGGCCAAGTAGGGCGCTTGTAAGTCGTTGGGCCTCGGGGCGATCGTGCTCCGGGGCCCTTCGGGCTTTCCGGGGGCGTCGGCTTTCCGCGGCCGCGAGCCGGGCGGCAGTCTCCGCTGGCCGCGCACGAGCCGGGGTCGCGCACGAGAGCCTGGTCGCGCACAAGAGCCTCGGCCGCGCATGAGAGCCGAGCCGTGTATGAGGGCCGGGCCGCGCACGAGAGCCTGGGTCGCAC